>JBCCZW010000254.1:0-6504 GCA_039186805.1 Verrucomicrobiota bacterium | reverse complement strand
GTTTCGCGCGCTACTGTCTATAGTACACTTCCCATATTGGTCGAAATCCACCTCCTACGCGAAGTCGAGATACAGTAGCGCGCGAAACGGTGCGGTCGATCTGGCGGGCTTTTTCGAGGAGCTCTTCTGCAGTGAAGTGGCTCGTCTCTTTAAATACAGCCTCGAAGATCGCCATGCGCTGGCCGGTCATGCGGAGGTTGTGTTTTGCGAGGAAGGTGCGGAACTTATCTCTACATTCGTCGATCGTCACTTATTTAGTCTCACTACATTCTCAATAACTGTCAATGATGCAGTCCTAGGAATTTCCTGAATGGGGCGACAAGAGGACCCTAGGTGCGGTAGTTACTTGCGACTTCGGCGGCTTCAGTCCTGGCTCGGGTTCGCTGATTGGTGAAGACGAAAAACTTTTGCCCGGAGAAGTTCCAGATAGCGGCAACGGCTGAAGCGTTGAGAAAGGCTACGAGCTTGGAATTCCAGAAGTGGTGGATGAGATCGTGGGTATAGCCATTGACCAGCCAGCTAGTGAAATATAGCAACGCGAACTTGATAGGTTCACCGATCTTTACCTCAGTCTGGCGGAAGGTGAAGTATTTGTTGGCGATAAATCCCCAGATAGATGCGAGGGCGAAGCTGTAACGTTTGGAATGCGCTTCAGATATGCCCAAGTCATTAACTGCCATGGTATAGACGATCGCGTCAATGCTTATGGCGACCGCGCTAACGATGAGGAAACGGACGAATTGAGATGTTGTATGGTCTTTTCGAGACATTGATGGGGGTTCGCGTCGCACCAAGACGGATATGAGTCCTTGCCGGGATCATTCGTGAGGTCAACAGAGAAAAGGAACGCTAGAAGCGTTTCCACCCCTGAAGCGTGCCACAAAATTTTCCAACGTTGGAAAATTTTGCGGCAAAGCGATGGGAGAAGTTGCGGAGGGCGATTGGGTTAGGATTGGTGGGGAGATGCGTTTCTAGGGAAGATTCTGGGAGTCGTGGGTTATGATTCCGACTGTTTGCTGGCGTATCGGTTGTTGGGCCAGGGTTCAGTCGGGCTTATTCTATCAGAAGCGCCGAACGGGTTGGATTGAGGGGTGGGAGTGTTTTTTGGCTTGTTCTCGGCTGGATGGGTTTTCGAGCGTGATGGCCGTAACTCCAGTTTTTCGGGCCTCGGGGTGTGTCATGCGAACCGTTAGGTGGATTCGGATCGGTTCAAGGCTCTTGCGTGACAATCGTGATCGAGGGAATCGAGGGTGTATTTGACTAATGGGTACAAAGATATGTCGAATGTCGATTTGGCGAACGCCTTTGAGGCGAGGGGCATGCGTTCGGACTCTTTTTTTGGTCTGCAATGCCCCTGTGCTGCGACTTATGAAAAGAGGAGTTTGAAGGATGCCTTTTTGTGGGAGTGAGAGATTTAGGAATGTCGCGTTTTGGCCTAAGAGCGGGTGTTGTAAAAGCTATGCTGAATCAAGTGGAAATGAAGAGGTATGAGGGCGGCGAGTCATTGGATGGCGCGGATTTCTCGCCGTCAGCCTTCTTCAAGGATAGCCTCGGATGCGTCGTGGTTTTCTGCTCGTCCAAAGCGATTTCGATTCGGTCGTTGGCTTCGCTGTTTTGGAGGATCCGTGGGGGAAGATCGTTCTTATCTGAATCGCCTGTGGTTTCGAACGGCTCAGTCGCTTATTCGTAGTTTTCTAGAATTGAACTGGACGGCCTGGGCTCTCTCGAACGTTGGTTTCCGTCTGTCGCGTTTTTAGATGGAGTGGATGAGTTACTCTCGGACGATGTTTTTGGAAGTCCCTAGGTCTGTTAGCGGGGTTAGAAAGTAGACTTTACGGAGGAGGAAGTTTTGGTGATACTGGATAAGTAGGCGTTATTCACCAAGGGTCGGTATGGCGAGAAGTCGGAGCGGATTGATGCATCTAAGAGACATTCTTGGGGAAGAGTGAACTCTTAGATGATCTTTAGACGCCTGGATTGCTACGGGGTTCACTGATCGTTGATCGAGCAGGTGTCGTCCGAAGGCCTAGGTTGTTTGGATTGAGGGCGCGCAGGGATGGTGGCTAGGTGGCCACGGTTTGCGCGCAGGGGTTGAAGGGGTTGGTTTTTTGTACGGCTATTGGAATAGCGAGTGTGGGACGATGGTCTTGGGAGGGGCAGTCGGATAGGCGCGCGGCGGCTAACGTCGGGATGGGGATAGTTGGTGGACGGGGAGAATGGTTATGGATGGGGAGGACGGGGTTATGGATGGGGAAGAGAATGGAGGCTGACTTTTTCTTCTAATTATCTGCTCTCTGAGCTCTGCTTAATGGGGGTTGACGTTTATTGGGGCTAGGACTGATATCGCGGCCAATCTATGGAATTGAGTGATCTCATTGTCAGCGTTTGGCCGATGGCGGGGTTTGAGAAGACTCTGCATTATCGCTTGTCGGAGGAGTTCGCTGGCAGGGCGGATGTGGGGTCGCTCTTACGAGTTCCGATTGGGGGGCGGTTTGCGATTGGGGTGTTGGTAGAGATGGATTCGGAGCCGGATGTGGAGCCGTCTCGACTGAAGTTGGTATCGCAGGTGGTCTATGGGCATCCGATTTTGACGCCATCGCTGCTGCGTTTGGCGGAGTGGGTGCGGGTCTATTATGGTTCGAAGCGGGAGGCTGTATTGGAAGCGATGATACCGGGGCCGGTGAGGCAGGGCATGTCGGCGAAGGTGGAGAAGTATGTTTCGGTGGGTACGTTGCCTGATGAGGAAGCAATGGAGGCTTTGAAGAAGCGGGCGCCGAAGCAGTTCGATCTGCTGAATTTCGTGAAGCAGCAGTTTTCCCCGCAGAAGAAGGGTCTGATGCTGAATCGGATTGGGGCGTCGGGGGCGACCTATAACGCGTTGTTGAAAAAGGGATACATCAAAGAGGAATCGCGGACGGCGGAGCGGTTGGCGTATGACGATGAGTTGGGTTCAGTAGAATATGCGAGCGAGCATGAGATCGTGCTCAATGAGGAACAGGCGGCGTGCGCGAAGTCGATTGGGGAGAGTTTGCATAAGGGGAAGTTTCAGACGCACCTGTTGTATGGCGTGACGGGGTCGGGAAAGACGGAGGTGTATTTGAAGGCGATCGAGGACACGCTGGCGAAGGGGAAGTCAGCGATGTTTCTGGTGCCGGAGGTGGCTTTGACGCCGCAGACGATTGGACGGTTGCGGTCGCGGCTTTCTCGGTATGAGGATGTGCAGTCGGTGGTGTGGCACAGCAATCTGTCGGATGGGGAGCGGCTGGATGGGTGGATGGCTTTGGCGACGGGAAGGGCTCGGGTGGTCGTGGGGGCGCGTTCGGCGGCTTTTGCGCCGATGCCGGATTTGGGGCTGATCATTGTGGATGAGGAGCATGAGCCGGCGTATAAGCAGGATGAGACGCCGCGGTATCATGGTCGGGATCTGGCGGTCTATCGGGCCTATTTGGAGGGGGTGGTTTGCGTGTTGGGGTCGGCGACGCCTTCGATGGAGTCGTATCGCAATGTGCGGAATGGGAAGTACAAGATGGATTTGCTGACGTCGCGTGTGGATGACCGGGCATTGCCGATGATGCATATTGTGGATATGCGGACGGAGATCATGCGTACCCGAAAACCGGTTACGCTTTCCCAGCTCTTGGTAGAGAAGCTGCAGGAGCGGTTTTACAATGGGGAGCAGAGTATTTTGTTCATCAATCGGCGGGGCTTTAATGCGAGCATGATTTGTCAGGAGTGCGGGCACGTGCCAGAGTGTCCGCATTGCAGCGTGTCGATGACTTACCATCGGTCGGATGAAACGCTGAAGTGCCACATGTGCGGGAATGAGGAACCGGCGCCTTTGCGGTGCCCCGAGTGCAAAAATCCGAATATTCGAGGGAAGGGGATGGGGACGCAGCGAATTGAGGAGGCGGCTCAACGGGTGTTGCCGAAGGCGCGTATTGTGAGAATCGATACGGATACGATGTCGCGGAAGCATTTGTTTCGGGAGATTTTGGGCGACTTTCGGAAGGGGAAGATCGATTTGCTGGTGGGGACGCAGATGATCGCGAAGGGTTTGGATTTTCCGAACGTGACTTTGGTGGGAATGGTGGATGCGGATCTTTCGTTGCATGTGCCGGATTTTCGGGCGAATGAGCGGACGTTTCAGTTGCTGGTGCAGGTGTCGGGGCGAGCGGGGCGCGGTGATTTGGCGGGCGAGGTTGTAGTGCAGACTTTTACGCCGCATGCGGAGCCGTTGCAGTTTGCGAGGCGGGGCGAGGTAGATGCGTTTTTAGAGGTGGAGGCTGATATGCGGGAGGCGCATCAGTATCCGCCGGCGCGGCATTTGATCCGGCATTTGTTTCGGGGACCGAATGCGGACAAGGTTCTGTTTTTCGCAGAGCAGTTTGCGAAGCAGGTGGAGAAGCGGATTGGACAAAAGATAGAGATGCGGGGTCCGGCTCCTTGTTCGATCGAGAAGATGAAGGATCACTATCGCTTTCAGATCTGGTACTTTACGGGGAGCGTGGCAGCGGTGATGCCGACGTTGATGGAGATCGCGGGGGAGATCAATTGGCCGGAGGACGTGATCCAGGTGTTTGATGCGGATCCGATGTCTTTGAGTTAGGGGATTCACGCGAAGTCACGAAGAGGAGAGGATGGAGCTGATTTTTTTGGCTGCGGCCAGGAAGGTGAGGATGGAAGTGATTTGACGATAGGGGACTCCCTGTAGCGGGAAGATATTTTGGATTTTAAGTTAAACTTCCTAGCGCGAGGGACGATTTAGGTGAGTAGCAGATACTAGTCGGCTTTGAGTAGAAGAAACTATTTGGGGTGAGCTTGTTTTTGCTCAACTCTTAACGCTCAACTCTAATGTCATATTCAGCCGCCCATTCCCAGAATCGACACCTCAACCCGATGGACCGGTATCGCGAGCGCGCGAGTATGAGATTGTCTGTGGGCCTGGGAGCTCATGTCGTCTTGGCGATCGGATTGGCGGCTGCGACGGGAGCTAGTTTGGGAAAGGCAGTTGCGGTAGGATTGATTTTCGCCGGACTTGGAATTGGAAGCCATTTCGTATGGAGGGGAAATCGGGCGACTCGGATTCTGACAGGATTGAGCGCGGCGGCGTTCACGGGATTGTTTGCGTATCTGTCCGGTGGTTCGGTTTTGGCTTACGGCCATCTTTTTGCGGCGATGCTCGGCCTGATTTTTTTGGCGGATGGAGCGGCTTTGTTGGCAGCTGGAGTGACGGCTGCGGCCTTCTGCGTAGCGGGCTATGCGATTTCACCTGCTACTACTTTGGCAGGGGCCGGTTTAGTTGGGATATCGACTTTGGTGGGGATGATCGCCGCGGCTACCGGGCTTTCATGGGTTTTGGCGGAGCGGTTTCGGCTGTATTGTCGGGTTTATCTGAATTCGACGTCGAAGCTCAAGCAGATGGCAGGTCGCGTAGCGGGGGCTTCGGGTGAAATCTCGCGATCTGGATGCAATCTTTCGGATGGGGCAATGGAACAAGCGACGCTGGCGAATCAGATCAGCGAGTCGATTGAGCATCTTACGAGCACAGTGGATGCGACTAAGGACAATTTGAGGAAGACGAATGAGCTGACTCAGCGTTCGGATGCGAATGCTAAGGAGGGGCACGGGCGAATGTCTGAGATGCTGTCGGCGGTCGATGAGATCGAGGGCAATGCGGATAAGATTTCCAACATTATCAAGACGATCGATGAGATCTCGTTTCAGACAAATATCTTGGCTTTGAATGCGGCGGTAGAAGCTGCGCGTGCCGGGGAAGCGGGAGCTGGATTCGCGGTGGTGGCGGATGAGGTGCGCGGCTTGGCGCAGCGTTCGGCAAAAGCGGCGGGAGAGACGGAGACTTTGATTCGAGTGACGGTTGAGTCGAGCAAGCGTGGCGCTCAGCTGTGTAAGGAAGTTTCGGATAGCATTGAGTTGATGCGAGAGGATATCAGCCAAGTGAATACGCTCGTATCGGATATTTCGACTTCGGGCACGACCCAATTTGATGGCATACGCCAGGTGAGCGGAGATGTGAAGCGGATCACTGAGATCACGCAGAATAATGCGGCAGTTGCGGAAGAAAGCGCCGCGGCCGCGCAACAGCTAGATGCTTTGGCGTCTGACTTGAATGCTATGGTCGATCAGATCGATGAAAGGCAGGTTGAGCAGGCGTTTACGCACTCCGTATC
The DNA here is from genome assembly GCA_039186805.1 of Verrucomicrobiota bacterium. Classification (GTDB taxonomy): domain Bacteria; phylum Verrucomicrobiota; class Verrucomicrobiia; order Opitutales; family Opitutaceae; genus JBCCZW01. The sequence goes on along the minus strand of JBCCZW010000254.1, from coordinate 316 downwards.
TCAAGAGAATTTCTCAGCAGGAACTAATCGAATCCAAAAACGTTCCCACACAAACGTCCCAGCGGCGGCCACCGCGAAGGACGACGCGTTTGCGGATATGACAGACTCAAGCTGGGGAAATTGACAACCTAAAGCAAATGACTCTCTCCTTTAGGCAAGGCCGAGACGGAAACGTCTCGGTCTTTTTGTTTTTTGTCCGCTAATCGACGCTCATATTCGCTGATGCAATGGGGAAAGGCAAAGGATCTAACTCATTGGAGGTTCACCTATATGAGTGAAATTAGCGCCAATTAGTGGACTGAGAGTTCTTAGTTGC
>JBCCZW010000253.1:0-6506 GCA_039186805.1 Verrucomicrobiota bacterium | reverse complement strand
GCTTCGACTTCGATCAACCAAAGCCGCCACTCCCTGCGAAGATCGCGTATTCACAATTTGGACAAGCTGTTTCGCGCTCCCCTCCAAGACCTCAGCCGCGCTCTGCGAAGCCCATTCGAAAACCCGCTTTTCCTCCTCTTTAAATTCCCTCTCGCCATCAAAAATCAAAGCCCGAATTCCTACCCCAGCCTTCAGAGCCTCCTCCAACAAGTGCCACCCCTCCAGTAAATAACGTCCCTCGATCTCCCGAGTCTTCTTATGATGGAACTTGCGAAGATAGTTCACCCGAGCCTTCGATAGAGCAATCGCCATAGCCGCCCATCAAACCTCTCGTCCTACCGTTGTCCAACGATAAAACGCTTTAACTCCCCTCAAAGCCCCCCATCATCCGAACGTAGCGGAAGTGGAGACACTTCCGTACCCAAAGGAAGAGAACTCCACTTCCGCACCCAAGGGAACATGCTTCAAACCGCAACAGAGGGAAACACGCCGCAACGCAAGATCATCCATATCGATATGGACTGCTTCTACGCGGCTGTCGAAATACGCGACAATCCCTCCCTCCGCGGCAAACCCGTCGCCGTCGGCGGGCGCGGCAGACGCGGCGTTCTCACCACCGCTTCCTACGAAGCCAGAAAATTCGGGGTCCGCTCCGCCATGCCCACTTTCATGGCCCTCGAGCGTTGCCCCCATCTCACCATCGTCCCTCCACGATTTGAGGCTTACGTCAAAGACTCGCGAACCATCCGGTCGCTATTTTTCGAATACACTCCCCACGTCGAACCCCTCTCTCTAGACGAGGCCTACCTCGATGTCAGTCACCAAACCCGCCCCGCTACCGAAATCGCTAAAGAGCTCCAACAACGCATCTACGATACCACCGGTCTCACCGCCTCCGCGGGAGTCGCCCCCAACAAGCTCATTGCCAAAATCGCATCCGACTGGAACAAGCCAAACGGCCTCTTCGTGATCCGCCCCGCAGCAGTCGCCGCCTTCGTCAAGAACCTTCCCGTATCCAAAATCTGGGGTATTGGGCGAAAGACGAACGAACGCATGAGGAGCCTCGGAATAGAGACCTGCGCTCAGCTTCAATCCCTCGAGCTGCCCGAACTCCAAAACCACTTCGGGAAATTCGGCGCGGATCTCTACTACCTCTGCCGCGGCCAAGACGACCGTCCCGTCGTATCCCACCGAATCCGCAAATCCCTCTCCGTCGAACGCACCTTCTCCGACGACTTAGCCACCCGCGAAGACTGCCTCGAGAAGCTAGACTCCCTTTTCCAACATCTCCAGATCGACCTTAACGACTCCAAAACCAAAGATCGACCGATCACTAAGACTTTCCTCAAGCTCAAGTACTCGGACTTTAAAAAAACGACCATCGAACGTACTGGCCTGCCCTGCGAACTCGCTACCTATCGCAGCCTTCTCGAAGAGGCCTTCGATCGACGCCCCGAATCTGTGCGTCTCATCGGCATCGGCGTCCGCTTCGCGAACCCCGAACTGCCCAATGCCACCCAGCTCGAATTCCCATTCCTATCGCGCAACACTCTTCAATAAATCCACCAGCTCCCATTTCCCTCCGCTGTCCAAACTCGGAAACGCCTCTATAGGCAGAGACGACAGAAAGCATTGCCCGCAGACAAACTGTGGACTCCAACAATTATCCTTTAATCCAGTCCCCCATGCGCTAAACCTAGCCACCTCAGACCATGGCAGCTCTACAGGGAAAACGTATCCTACTCGTCGTCACCGGCAGCATCGCCGCCTACAAAGCGCTCGAACTCGTTCGCCTACTCACCAAGGCCGGGGCCGCCGTCGAAACCATCCTAACCAAAGCCGGAGCCGAATTCGTCACGCCTCTCAGCTTCGAAGCCCTCACGGGCAGAAAGGCCTTTCTCGAAATGTGGGATAGCCAGGCTCAGGAAATGAGCCACATAGAACTGTCGCGCCGCAATGACATGATAGTCGTTGCTCCCGCTTCAGCTGATTTCGCCGCCAAAATGGCCCTCGGACTCGGAGATGACCTCGCTTCAACAGTCGTTCTCGCAGGCAACAAGCCAATCCTGATCGCTCCCAGCATGAATGTCGAGATGTGGGAGAATCCCGCTTTCCGCCGGAACCTCGATCGAGTCCAAGCTGATGGGACCACCGTCGTCCCTCCGCAAGAGGACAGGCTCGTTTGCGGCGAAACCGGCATCGGCAAAATGGCCGAACCGTCCACTATATTTGACGCAATCGAAGACAGCTTTAGCGCTTCCACGCCTCTAAGCGGCAAAACCGCGATCGTTACCACTGGCGGCACTATCGAGCGCATCGATAGCGTCCGCTACCTCTCCAATTTCTCCTCAGGTAAGCAAGGCAATGCCATCGCTCTCGCGCTCGCTAAGGCGGGCGCCCAAGTCACTCTCGCATCCGGCAATACCTCAGAACCCGACCCCCTTCACCCAAACATTCGGATCCACCAAGTAGAATCTGCAGAAGAAATGAAAGCTGCAACTCACGGAGCTCTTCCCGCTGATATCTTCGTTGGCGCTGCCGCAGTCTGCGACTTCAAGATCGCCAACAAAGCCGACAAGAAGATCAAAAAAGAAGACGGGCTCGAGCTCCAACTTGAAGAAAACCCCGACATCGCTCGCTCTATCGGAACATTGGATAAAAGCCAAAGGCCCTCTGTTGTGGTCGGCTTCGCCGCAGAAACCGACGACCTAATCGCTCACGCCCAAAAGAAGCTCGTATCCAAAAATTGCGATCTCATCGTCGCCAACGATGTCTCCCAGGGAGCCGTCTTCGGCCAGAATGAAAACACCATCCATTTCGTCACCGCCGATGAAACTCAGTCGTTCGAAACAATGAGCAAGAGAAAAGCAGCGCAGGAAATCGTAGCTTGGATCATCGCCCGCCTCGCTCCAGCGGAGAGCTAGCCGCTAATCGATCTCACCACCGCTAAAACCTCTTCGGCCTGCTTCTTAGTGGCAGCGCTTTCGTCCTTCCAGACTAGTTTGCCGTCCTTGAAAAGATAGGCTTGGCGACTCGCGAATCCGAAAGTAGTCGGAACGCCAAATGCCTTCACCACAACTTTATCCACGTCAGCGATCAACGGATAAGGGAGCGAGCGTTTCTCATGAAAGGTCTTCTGCTTAAGCACGCTATCGGTGCTCACTCCCAGGACCCTGACGCCCTCCTCAGTGAGCTCTTCAAACGCATCTCTCAAGCTGCAAACCTGAGCAATGCAGCCCGGCGTCTCCGCTTTGGGGAAAAAGAACACGAGGGCGAAGCCGTCCCGAGCAAATTCGCTCACGTTCAAAACCTCGCCAGAGTAGTCCAAAGCTGACACGTTCGGCACCTCAGTCTCGAGATCCAAACCATTCGCAGAAGAAGAAAATATCATAACCAAAACAAGTGATAATAGAGAAACAAACGAGCGACTCATGTGACGGACAACGCGTGAATGGCGCTCCCGAACGCTTAAACTTATACAACTCGTCGTTTTCTTGCGTTCAGGTGCCTTTCAGGCATGTCTCTTGAACTCGCTAAGCCACTGCAAAGCAGGAATTTAAACCGAACTGAGAAACCTCAATTATGCTCGTCAAAAAAGTATCAAATACGCGATTTTCACATTACTGTAGCGAAAAACGTTCGTTAAGATTTTTAGCCTAATCTAACAGAAAGTCAGTCCTCTCTTATGTGAGCTGAAATTCACTTAAACGCCGGCCTCTCCTTGAAGAATCAAGGTCCTTCCTAGAAGCACAGACACAAGAAACGCACTCAATGAGCTCCCAAGGCAAAAAATCGCTAAGCATTTTGATCGTCGACGACGATCCCAACATGCTCGCGCAGTACAGTGCCTCCAGCGCAATGAAACCGGAAGGCTGGCTCGTTCGCACCGCAAAAGACGGCGTGGAGGGGGTTTCAATGCTGAAATCCGCAAGGACCGACATCATCGTCACCGCCCTGAACATGGCTCAAATGAACGGGTCCGAGGTGCTCGCTGCGGCCAAACGCGAAAGCCCCAACTCGCTCCGATTTCTGTATCACGGAACCAATGACAAAGAGCTTCTCACAAAAGCGACCGGCCTCGCCCATCAATACCTGGAAAGCCCAAGCCCTGCAGAACTCGCCCGCTCGATTCGCATCGTCCTGATGACGCAACTACGCATCCGCAAACCCAGCGTAGCGAAGATCGTCCGCGACACCAAAGAGCTTCACGTCAACACCGAACCCATGCAAGAGCTGCTCCGCACCGCAGACGATCCGGAGTGCGATATCGAGTGCCTTTCTAAAATAATCTCCAAACACCCCACCGCAGTCGCCACCGCGCTCCAAGTCGCCAACACAGCCTTCTTCGGAGCAGGCGGGCGAATCGAGACTATCGAGGAAGCTCTGCAACTTCTAGGGATGGACTTTGTCAGAAATCTGGCCGTCACAGAGCTGGCGAAAAAGCAGCTGGCGCTTCCGCGCTCGCTTCAAGAAATCGCCAACGCGGTACTCCAGCACTCGATCCAAAGCAGTCAGTACGGCTTTCAAATGAAGTCTCATGTCAAGAACGTGAAACTCATTCAGACCCTCTGCAGCCTCGCCCTCCTCCATGACCTCGGCAAACTTGTATTCCTCGCCAATGACGGAAACAACTACGCCGACGTTCTAAGCGAATCCATCGACCGCAGTATTCCCGCTTGGCGAATCGAGCAAAGCCATTATGGCTGCGACCACGCCGCGGTCGGGGGATTCCTATTCGCCATGTGGGGCCTACCCGAGATCATCATTCGCTCCGTGACTTGGCACCACGAAGCGCTCAAAGTCTCTCAAAAGGACTTCTGCCCAGTGTCTCTCCTCCACTACTCGAACGCCGCCGCTCATCTCAAAAACGAAATGGCCTACTACTGCGGAGACGTGTTGGATACGGAGCTTTCAGAAAAGCAAGAATTGCCCAACGACTACGCTCGAGACTTCGATTAAGCCGTATCCGATCGGCCCTTACAAATCGAGTCGATCTTGACACTTGCGTACGCTTCATTCCCGCCTATATCCTGCTTGTATGGGAAAGATATTGGAGAAGCTCGAAGCGCATCACGAAACCTTCATCGGGAAACAGCCGCTCTTCTTCGTCGCCACCGCGACCGCTGAAAGCACCATCAACCTCTCGCCTAAAGGCATGGATACATTTCGAGTCCTCGGCCCAAGCCAGGCGGCCTATCTTGATCTTACCGGCAGCGGCAACGAAACCGCAGCCCATGTTAGGAAAGACGGGCGAATCACCATCATGTTTTGCAGCTTCGATAAGAAACCGCTGATCATACGCCTGCGCGGCAAGGGAGCGGTTATTGGCCGCAAAGACCCCGAATGGCAAAAATACTCCGATCATTTCGAAGAGATCGCGGGCGCTCGCCAAATCATCCTGATCGAAATCGACACCGTTCAAGAGTCGTGTGGGTACGCCGTCCCCTTCATGGAACTTTCCCAGGAGCGAAAGCTCCTCTGCGACGTTTTCGAAGCCAAAGAAGAGGCGGAGATTTCCGAATACTGGGAAAAAAAGAACCAGAGAAGTATCGACGGAATCGATACAGGCATCAACAAGCACCTCTAATAAGAAGCGAGCCTAATTCAATCTTGGATCGCCCTTGCCCACCACCCCATTGGGAATATTCTTCCCCTGCAGTTTGCGAAACGTCTTCGCCACCACATCCTTCAGCTCAGACTGCTTGAAAGGCTTTGTAAGGTAGTCATCCATTCCCGCAGCGTAACAGTTTTCGCGGTCCTCCCGCATCGCATTCGCCGTCAAAGCGATAATGCGGGGACGCTCATCGCCCCAGCGCGAGATGATCTGACGTGTCGCTTCCAAACCGTCCATCTCCGGCATTTGGATATCCATGAATACCAAATCATATTCGCCCTCTGCAATCGCCTTGATTGCTTCCAAGCCATTCCCCGCTAGCTTAATTTCGTATCCAAGTTTGGTAAACAATCGCTTAGCAACCTTTTGATTCACCGCATTATCCTCGGCTAGCAGAATGCGGAGCGGCATTTCTTCTCCCATCTTCTTGCCGCCGTTAGACTGAGACTTCCTTACCTTCGGAGCGCCTTGTCCAAGCGCTTCCAAAGCATACTTCTTAACGCTAGAAAGCTTGAAAGGCTTCAAAATCGAAAAGACCCTGCCGCCCTCCATATCGCTCGTTTGAACGGATCCCAATCGACCACTCAAAATCACCGGCAAATCCTTCGCTCCTGCCTTCTCCCGGATAAAACTAACGAGATCGCCACCGCTCAAGCCTTCTATCCCAACATCTACAAATGCTAAGTCGTAATTCGCAGCGCTCGATATCGAATAGGTTTCGCTGTGGACTTGAACGTCCATACCCAACTCGACCACTTGGCTAACGAGCGACTCTCGGCTGTAATCCTCGGGGCCGACGATCAAAACTCTCTTGGACTCGAAAATGTTGCTCGCGAGCGGCGAGTTGAGATTGAAGTCGAATGCCGCCTTGCGGAACTGGATGGTGAAGTGG
>JBCCZW010000252.1:0-6560 GCA_039186805.1 Verrucomicrobiota bacterium | reverse complement strand
TACGGAGGACCGAAAAGAGCAGGGTTTGCTTCTGCCGCAAGCGATCTCGGTGAATACTTCCCTGGCTCGGTTGGCAGGCGTCGCATCCAAGGGATGGATACGGAGAGATGAGGAGACAAGTGTGGCTGAAGCGTTTGTGGAGAAACTTAAGATCAAGTGTCATTCGATTCTTCAGGAAGCGAAAACGCTGAGTGGCGGGAATCAGCAGAAGGTGGTTTTGGCAAAGTGGCTATTTCGCGATCCGGAGATCCTGATTTTCGACGAACCGACGAGGGGAATCGATGTGGGGGTGAAATTCGAAATATATAGATTGCTCATCGCGCTGTCGGAAGAAGGTCGCTCGATCATTATGGTGTCATCGGATATGCCGGAGCTCTTTGCGGTTTGCGATCGGATTGCGGTAATGTCGAACGGAAGATTGGCGGATATTTTCGAACGGGGCGAGTGGAGCGAAGATGGAATCGTGGAAGCGGCTCTGTCGGGCTATGATTCGGAGAATAGCTAGGTAAGGAAATGACGAATACACAGGATACATCATTTGCAAATCGGAGTCTGAAGGGGGTTCTGAGCTCATCCTCGGACTACTTGGGCTTGATCGGCGTATTAGCGGTTGAGATACTGATTTTCGGGATTTGGCAGAGCACTTTTTTTTCCAGCGGAACGTTTTTCGCGATTGCTGCTGAAGTGCCGGATACGGTGATTGTCGCAGTGGGGATGACTTTCGTACTGATCATTGCGGGAATCGATTTATCGGTTGGGTCGGTGCTGGCGTTGTCGCAAGCCGTGCTGGGCTATTTGATGGTGGAAATGGGGTGGCCTTTGAGCGTGGCGATAGCGGCCTGCTTAGGGACCGGGGTTTTGTGCGGGGCCTTTAGTGGAGCAGTAAGCGTTCGCTGGGCCTTGCCCTCCTTTATCGTCACCTTGGGAATGCTGGAGATTGCCAGGGGGGCGACGTATTTCGTGACGGAGTCGCGGACCGTTTATATTGGGCAGGCGATTGGGAAGCTTTCGGACCCAATTCCTTTTTTAGGAGATCTGACTTGGCCTTTGTTTATCTGCGCTTTCACGGTCATCGCGGGTCAGCTGGTGTTGTCCCGGACCGTGTTTGGGAGATACATGGTGGCGATTGGCACGAACGAAGAGGCGGTTCGACTTTCGGGAATCAACCCGGCTCCGATTAAATTTGCGGTTTTCGTTATTTGCGGTTTTTGCAGCGCTTTGGCTGGGATGATTCAGGCAGCCAAAATGTCTTCAGCGAGTCCGAACGCCGGTATTGGTTTTGAACTTACAGTCATTGCAGCTGTGGTCATTGGAGGAACCAGTCTGATGGGCGGGAGAGGTTCGGTGGTAAAATCGTTTCTGGGCGTTTTGATTGTGGCGGTGTTGAATGCCGGCCTCGCTCAGATTGGGGCTCCCGAGTATGCGAAACGCCCGGTGATCGGCGTGGTAATTGTATTGGCCGTGATTTTGGATTTTTATCGTTCGCGTAATTCGAAAACTAGTTCTTAAGGTGAGCGAGAATGAAGAAGAGCAAGAGAGTGGTCGTCGTTGGTAGTTCAAATACGGATATGATTGTGAACGTGGAGCGAATTCCCGCGCCGGGAGAGACAATACTCGGCGGAGAGTTTTCGATGGCGGCGGGCGGCAAAGGAGCGAATCAAGCGGTGGCGGTTGCGAGAATCGGTGGAGACGCGAGTTTGGTTGCGCGAGTGGGTGATGACACCTTTGGCAATCAAGCGATCGAGAACTTTCGGAAGGATGGTATTGACGTGTCTCAGGTGAAGATTGATGAGTCGGAGGCCTCTGGCGTGGCTTTGATCAATGTGGCGGCCTCGGGCGAGAATAGCATCTCTGTGGCGTCGGGCGCCAACTCGAAATTATCTGAGAACGATGTCGAGGCGGCGGCAGCAGCGATTGAGAGCGCAGGCGCGGTTTTGACTCAATTGGAGACGCCTTTGGAAACGGTGGAGCGTTTGGTTCGCCTCTCGAAGGAGAAGGGCGTACCGCTGATCTTGAATCCTGCTCCCGCTCGGGCCTTGAGTGATGAATTGCTCAAGGATGTAGCGGTCATCACTCCGAATGAGAGTGAAGCGGAGATCCTCACAGGGATAAAAGTCATTGATGTAAGCACGGCCAAACAGGCTGCTGCTTCTTTGCGAGAGAAGGGGGTTGGAGTGGTGATTATAACTTTGGGAGCGAAGGGAGCCTATGTCAGTTGCGAAGATCACGAGCAGCTGATCGAGGGTTTTCCGGTGGAACCGATTGATACGACTGCGGCGGGAGACACTTTCAATGGGGCCTTTGCCAGCGAGATGGCGAAGGGCGAGTTGTCGATTTTAGATATGATTCGTTTTGCCAATGCGGCCGCGGCGATGTCGGTGACGCGGGCGGGGGCTCAGCCTTCGATCCCTCGGCGAGGCGAAGTGGAGAGATTTTTGAAGTCAGGCAAGATCGAAGAAATGAGGTAGCAGATATGAAAAGGATAGCGATCACTTTAATTCTCATCACAGGATTTTGGATACAGTCATTTGCCCAAATGAAGAAAGTGATTTTGGATACGGATCCCTGTTTCGACCCTGATGATGCGGGTTGTATGGCGATGCTGCATGGCTTGGCCTCCGAGGGAGAGATCGAAATCTTGGCGATGATGAATTCGACGGACTTCGTAGAGGGCCCACTGACAATCAGCGCGATCAACCAGTTCTATAATCGAGGGCATATTCCCGTAGGGGATTTCAAGGGATATCCAAAGAAGCCGGCGCCGGAAGGGAACTATGATCATCATATCGCGAATAATTTTCCGCGTCCTTTGGAAGCGGATACGGATGCGCCGGCGGCGGAACGACTGTATCGCGAGATTTTGGCGAGCAGCCCTGATCGAAGCGTGACGATCATCGTGATCGGGACTTTGCATAACATAGAGTATCTTTTGAAGACGAAGGGAGACGAGTTTAGCCCGCTGAGTGGAGTGGAACTCGTATCCAAAAAAGTGGCTCAGGTCGTGAGCATGGGTGGGAACTTTATCGATGGTTCCGGGCATGATCGGGCGAACTGGGGCGGTTCGGAGTTTTTGTGTCGGCCTGATCGTACTTGGGCTTGCTTGGATAAGCAGCGGAATGAGTTGAGTCGTTTCGTTGTCGAGAATTGTCCCGCGCCTTTTGTGGCCTCTGGTTGGGAGAATGGAAATGGCCAGTTTAATGAAGCGGAGCAAGGGGACGTGCGAACGGGGCAGGGATTGAAGAACCTGCCGGAAGGACACGTGATTCGTCGATCTTACGAGCACCACTTCGAATCGAGGGGGCAGTTTGATCGAATTGATCGGCATAGCAATGATCAGCTCGCTTTGCTTTACGCGACGCGCGGTAAGCGAGATTACTTTACGGAGTTCATTGACGGCAGAATTACGTTTGGTGCGGACGGATCATGCGAGTGGAATCGAGAGAAAGGAGGCGTGCAGGGTTATGTCGATAAGAAGGCGAGCGATGCGGACTTGGCTGAAGTGATAGAGGCCTTGATGATGAGCGATGTTCAACCGAAGGATGCGACTCCACCGAAGGCTCCTGCAGGGCTGGAGCAGAATAAGGAGGAAGATGGGGTAAGGTTGACTTGGGATCCTGCGGAGGATGGGTCCGAGGGGTCGTGGATTGGGTATTACAAAGTTTATCGTAATGGCGAGTTTCTAGGGAAGGCGTATGGAATTCAGTATTTGGATACGGGTTCGGGCGAATTAGGAAACGCTTACCGAGTGACGGCTGTCAACGTGGCGGGCCTCGAGAGCGATTAGCCGCCTATCCCGAGGATAGAGAACTAAATTTTCTGGCGAAAAAAGTACGACCTTGTACTTTTTTGCGGCAGAAAGGTCTTTGGGGTTTTGAGTTTTTCGCTCGCATGCGAGCTTGTTGCGGCCCTAGGGTTTTGGGATGAAGTCGATGCGATCGGTATTGTGGGCCTTGTTTGGAGTTTGGATAGCTGCATTGGCGATTGGCGAGGAATTGAGGCTAAATTCGCGGATAGCGGTGGACGTGATGGGAGAGGATGCGACTTTTCAGTTAGTGCCAGGATTGGAAGCTCAGGGGAAGGTGCTTTGTCTCTGGAAAGGGGATGCCCTCCAGGCCAGTTTTTTGACCTCGAGCGAGGTCTTTGAGGGGACGGAGGAAGCTTACCTCAAGCGAACGACGAGCGGCATGAAGGCTCAGGGCGCAAAGAGGATTAAGCGCGAGCTAGGAGAGCGATTTACTTCGGCGGGTGGAGTCGAGTGGCTGCCTGCGGTCGTCACGGCCAAGCATGGCGGTCTGGATGCGGTGCAATTCATGTATGTTTCGAAGTTGGGAGAAAACGTCGAATTGGTGATCGTGACGCTCACGGACGCGAGCTTTAGAAGCGATATTGAGGGTCGGGCGGACAGATTGCTGGAGAGCGTCACGAGGGTTGGAAACGGTTGACGGAGACCCTCGCCGAGGGTTCAGCAAGGGCTGTGTTGGGTTCATTAATCGACTGCCCAATCGTCTTAAAACTGGTACATGAAGTCGAGCGCGGCTTCAAATGTGGTGTCACTCCCGACTTCTTTAATGAGGGGAGTGTCGCTGGCATTACTGGGACCTATCGCCTAAACCTCGGATGTTGCCGCTGAGAGTTATTGCGGATCTGAGCAAGGCGTGCTCAAAAGGCGTACCGAGCGCGCGTATTCATGCGACAGTTACATACTGGAAGTATTGGCGGCGTGGCGACCTGAGGCCTCGGCAGTTTTAGGCTGGTGGCCCGGTGGGAGACAAAGGAGAGGTTGACGCTCATAGAGATGCGATTCGGAGGAATCGTTCAAGAGATGAAAAGCAAGAAGGGGGAGGCGCCTCGGTATCCGACGTATTTGCAGACCTTATACGGGATGAAGGCGTGAACGCGTTGGGATAGGTTCTAGCCTTTGGGTCGGGCAGGAACTTGAGATTGCCTTAGGAAGGCACCCTCCAATTTCTACGAAGTGCTCAACTTAGTGGACGCGAACGAGCTTGGTGATGCGGCCTGTTTGATTCCAGTCTTGGACGTAAAGATTGGCGTCGGCGTCGTAGCTGAGTCCATGGGGAGCGGTGAATATGCCTTCGGGAATGTCTGCTGGGAGCGTTTTGAATTTCGCCCACTGATCCTGGTTGGGATTGTCGCCGAGGAAGGCTACAGGGGCTCCGGATTTGTTGACAATGGTGACGCGGCCTTGGAGTTCGGCGACGGCCACGAATTCGCCGTGGAAGCTGACTGCGCAGGGGCGGCGGAGGTGGGTGGAATGAACTCCGATGAGCTTGCCGCTTAAATCGTAGTGGGTGAGGCGACGGTTTTCGCGATCGACGACGAGAAGTCGCGTTTCATCGAAACGCGTATCGATGGCGAGTCCGTGGCAGGTATGGAATTCTTCGAGTTCCTTTCCCTTGGAGCCGAAGCTTTGAAGGAGCTTACCGCTCTGGTCGAAAACATGGATTTGGTTTGAGCCGTAGCCGACAGCGGCGAATATACGACCGTCCGGAGCGACCGTAACGGCGGTGAGGCCTTTAAGGGTTCCGGGGATCGGCTGCGATTCAGTATCTTTGATTTCGAGGACAAGTGCGCCATCGAGAGTGAGCTTTACGATGCGTTGGCCGTTCTTATGGGCTCCGTAGAGGTATTCGGAGCCGTTTTCCTGATGGATCGATAGGGAGTGAACATCAGTGCAGTCCGGAGCGATGCTTTTCAGGAATTTTCCTTCCGGGCTAAAGACGCATATAGCGCGATCGCTACTGGTGGAAACATAGACGTCGCCCGCTTTGCTCACCGCGACCCCGCCGTGGGTGGGTCCAAGGGGCTTACCGTCTGGAATGTCTCCCCAGTGGGGCACGGTCATGTAAGTATGGATACCGTTACCGGTTTGAGTAGCGGTGGTGGGCGCTTTGCCTGGTTTGCCATCGTGGTTAGGGTGGGAGAACGCTAAGGTGGCGGTAAGGGAGAAGGCGACGAGCGCGCTGATTGTGTTTTTCATATGCGGCGGTGGATTTGAATTGGGTTTGGAAACTAGATCTTCACGCTTCTGCGTCGCCGGGGCAATTGACGGGTTGAAGGAGTCTGAAGACTTGGGATAGCTTTTCGATTTTCACGGTAGCGAGTATTCAGTCCAGCGATACTCCTGAAGGTGAAAAATTGCGCTCCATTAGGTGGATAATTGGGGCGATGAGAGCAATCGAAATTTGGGTTCTGGGAGAATATGTATTTAATAAATCACAAGGTGGGCGGGATTTTGTCAAAAATTAGAAAAGTTGAAGTAAATGTGTAATGAACGGGCATTTTTGGATACGCGTAAAAATGGATGAATTAGCCCCTGTTAGCAGTGAACCGGAAAAGAGAAGGGCCGGCTGAAAAGCCGACCCCTCTTTACACACACACTATAGGTTCGTTCCTACGCACTATTGCTTCGATTCCTCCTCATCCCGAACGATTTCCACACTTTTGTTCCGGCACCCACAATCGCCAGGTCATATAAATTGCAGCTTCGAGCTGCGGGTCTCCCTATGAGGCCTTCGGTCGTTAACTTGAAATTTGGATAC
>JBCCZW010000251.1:0-6611 GCA_039186805.1 Verrucomicrobiota bacterium | reverse complement strand
CGACTCCCTGCTGCAGTACTCGAGTCTTCGACAACCTTCGCAAGCATTGCTTCTATGAAAAGCGCAAGAAACCCAATCAGAGGCAAACCCTAGAAAAACTCTTAACCTGACGTCTATGGTCGACGACCGCGTCTGCAATTTCAAAATCGATTACATATGCAATCTACAGTGTTTATTAGAACCTATCCCAAAACCTCGAGTGTTGTCGCTGAGAGTTCTTGCGGGTCTGAGCGAGGCGCGCTCAAAAAGCGTACCGAGCATGCGTATTCATGCGAAGAATACATAATGGAAGTATTGGCGGGGTGTCGACCTGCGGCCTCGGTAGTTTTTGCGCAGAACGCCGCTCAGGCTCACAAGAAGCTCAGCCCCACAGGTCTCGCCGCAGCCTACTGGCGAATCTCACCAGCAACGGCAATTTTCGAGGTTTTGGGATAGGTTCTGGAGACTTGGCTTTGGATCACAGAAGCTGGAGCTATGACATCAGTTTTTGGTTTATCTTACTTTAGATTATGAAGTCTTTGCCCATTTTGGTTTTTACCCTGCTGTTATTTACGATTTGCGCTTTTGGAAAGCCAAATTTCGTGTTCGTGATGGCGGACGATTGTACTTGGTACGAGATGGGTTGTTACGGTGGGCAGGCGAAGACGCCGCACTTCGATCGCTTGGCGGCGGAGGGGATGAGGTTTGACAACTGCTTTCAGTCGTCGTCTACGTGTTCGCCGACGCGGCATAATATCTTTACGGGGCAGTATCCGTTTAAGACGGGAGCGTATCCGAATCACACTTTCGCCAAGGACGGGACGAAGAGCGTTGCCCACTATTTGGAGCCGCTAGGGTATCGGGTGGCGATGAGTGGGAAACGGCACATTTCGCCGAGGGAGGTGTTTCCTTTCGAGTATTTAGGGAAGGGTCAGGATCCGGAATTCGATAAGATCGAAGCCTTTGTGAAGGAGTGTAGCGATGCGGGCACGCCCTTTTGCCTGTTCGTGACTTCGAAGGAGCCTCACGCGCCTTGGGATAAGGGTGATCCGAGCGTTTATCCGTTGGATGAGATTGTCTTGCCGGCGACTTTTGTGGATACGCCGGAGACGCGGGAGGCGATGTCGCGGTATTTAGCGGAGATTTCCTACTTCGATTGGCAGATTGGCGAGACGATGAGCCTGATGGAGAAATATGGTTTGTGGGACAATACGCTTTTTGTGGCGGCGACAGAGCAGGGGACGAGCTTGCCGATGGCGAAGTGGACTTGCTACGATGCGGGTATCAAAGCAGGGATGGTGGCGCGTTGGCCGGGGAAGATCGAAAAGGGCTCGGTGAGCGCGTCTCTGGTGGAGTACGCGGATTTGGTGCCGACTTTCGTGGCGGCTGCGGGTGGGGAGCTAGATCTAGTGTTGGATGGGAAGAGTTTGCTGGGGGTGTTTGCCGCGCCGGATACTGAGGTGAGGGATTATGTGTTTTCGCAGACGACAACGAAGGGGATTCTCAATGGTTCGGAGCATTATGGGATTCGATCGGTGCGGTCATTGAATTATAAATACATTTGGAATTTCACGCCGGAGGTGAAGTATCAGAACGTGGTGACGATTGAGGAGGATACGAAGTGGGGCGAGAGTACGGTTTTCAATTCTTGGAAAGAGAGAGCGAAGACGGACGCGGCTGCGGCTAAGAAGGTGCGGGCTTATGAGTGGCGTCCTGAGGAAGAGTTGTATTTGGTTTCTGATGACGTAGATGAGTTGAATAATTTAGCGGATAGTCCTGAGTACGCGGATGTGAAGGCGAAATTGCGGAAACGGATGGTGGACTATATGGGCGAGGTCGGTGATTTGGGGCAGGAGTCGGAGGAGAATGCGCACTTGTATCAGGCGAAGAATCGGGGGAAGTAGTAGGGTTTTGATTCTTTGGACCGCTCGTGCGTTTGCTTGGCTCTAGGGTTGGCTTTCGCTCGGTAGGCTCTAATCATCGCTGGTGTTGTTGGGGTAGCGGGTCGGCGCCCCGCCCTACCGTTGTGTTGATTTGGGGAAACGGGTCGGGGGCTGGCGAAATTTTTTAGAGAACTTACCCCGCTTTTATGTATCGATTGATTTTGCCCCTATATGTTTTTTGTTTTGTTAGTCTGTCAGCGAGGGCCGAAGAGGGTGTCTGGAAGTCTTTGTTTAATGGGAGGGACTTGTCGGGCTGGGTGGATGTGAATACGAGCCCGGAAACTTGGTTTGCGGAGGATGGGATTTTAAAGTGTAAGGGTTTGCCGATTGGGGTGATGCGTTCGGAGCGGCAGTACGAGAATTTCATTATGGAAATCGAGTGGATGCACCGTGAGCCTGGCGGGAACTCGGGGGTGTTTATTTGGAGTGAGGGGGTGCCATTCGACCATCGGCGTTTGCCGAAAGGCGTGGAGGTGCAGATGTTGGAACTAGAGTGGCCGGAGATCCATAATCGCGATCCGGCTTATGTGAGCGGGGAGTTGTTTGGCTCCTTTGGCTTGGAAGTGGTGCCTGAGAATCCGAGGGGCACTCGGAGCAAGTCCAAGGAGTTTCGCTGCAAGGGCAAGGGGGAGTGGAACCAGTATGTGATCGTGGCAGTGGATGGGGTTGTGAAACTGTCGATCAATGGCAAGTTCGTGAATGGCATTCGCGAAGCGGAGCGGAGGAAGGGCTATCTTTGCTTAGAGTCTGAGGGGGCTCCGGTATGGTTTCGGAATATAAGGATTATGGAGCTGCCATCGAGCGGGGCGAGCGGCGAGCAAGTGGCGCCTGTGGTGGAGAATTAGGTACGCCGGAGCATAGGTGGGGTATGCTGGAATTGTAGACGCGGTTGTTGGCTGCGTTACGGGATCGACGATCGCGTCCACATTTGAGCTTAGGCCCTTAATTTTTCGAGAAGTCCATGCCCTTTTTCTTGTAGACGACGGTTCTTTCTATGTTGGTGGAATCCCAGGAGTCGTCTATATTGAGAACGCTTTCAGAGGTTCCTAAAAATAAGTATCCATGATTCCGGATACAGGCGCCTAGTTTCTTGAGAATTGATCGCTTGGTTTCTACGTCGAAGTATATGAGTACGTTGCGAATGAAGATGAAATCGAAGGGCGGGAAGACCGGCCAGGGTTTGATGAGATTCAATTCGCGGAATTGAATCATGTCGCGAAGGCTTGAATTGATAGCCCACTCGTCTCCTTCTTTTTTGAAGTACTTAATGAGCAGGTTTGCGGGGAGGCCTCTATTAACTTCGATTTGGTTGTAGCGCCCTTCTTTGGCTCGTTCGAGTACGGTTGGCGAGAGGTCAGTGGCGGTGATGGACACTTTCCAATGGGCGAGTTCGGGGAAGTTTTCCCGAATCGTCATGGCGATGCTGTAGGGTTCTTGCCCGGAGGAACACGCGGCGCACCAGATAGAAAGGGTTTTGGTGGCCCTATTCTTTTCGATCAACTCGGGGATGAGCGTTCGCTTGAGGGCATCGAAGGGGTGGAAGTCTCGAAAGAAGTAGGTTTCGTTTGTGGTCAGGGCGTCGATGGTTTCCGCATGGAGTCTGCCAAATTGAGACTCGTCGCGGAGAGCTTTGACGAGTTCCGCGAGGGTGACATAGCCCATCTTTTTCGCGAGGGGTTCAAGGCGCGACTCGACGAGGTATTTCTTGCTTTCGTTGAGGATGATCGCCGAATTGCGACAAGCGAGGTCGCTGACGTATTTGAAATCTGTATCGGATATTTTTGTATTCATCTTGTGGATTCTATTTGGAAAGCGCTTGTTTAACTTTGAAGCGTTGGGTGATTTCTTGAGGAATTTCTTTTAGGGGCAGGACTTTGTCTGCGAGACCGGCTTCGGTAACGGATCGAGGCATGCCCCAGACGACGCACGAGGCCTCGTCTTGGACAAGGATTTGACCTCCTTGATCGCGAATGGCTTGACTGCCACGGGTCCCATCGGCCCCCATTCCTGTGAGAATCGTTGCGAGCGCGGCCGGTCCATAGGTGGAGGCGATGCTGCGAAAAAGTACGTCGACCGCGGGGCGGCAGGAGTTTTCGGGAGGGGCGTCCGTGAGATGAGTCTTCACCTGTCCGTCGATTCGGACGACCTCCATGTGTTTGCCTCCGGGGGCAATGTAGACATTACCCGCTTCGGCGATTTGACCTTCGTAAGCTTCGTGAAACCGATTTGGAGAAACCTTGTCCAAGCGGTCTGCTAGCATCTTTGTAAAGACAGGCGGCATGTGCTGTACGATAAAAGTGGGTACAGGGATCAAGTAGTCTATCGATTCGAATAGATCCGAAAGGGCATTCGGACCTCCAGTGGATGAACCGATGCAGAAAGCGAGCGGCTGGCTGACCTTGGGGGGATCTACAGGTCGAGTTATCGGCTTGGAGACTTTTTGGATTGGGGCGGGAGCAGCGGGCTTCTGCGGGAAGTGAGCTTTTATCTTGGGGACGAGCTCGCTTTGGAGCGCGGCGATGCCCTCGGTTACGTTGCCGACGTTTGCCGGTTTGGTGACGTAGTCGGTCGCTCCTGCCGAGAGAGCTTCTAAGGTGGAAGCGGCGCCCTTGGTAGAAAGGGTGCTGAACATTATGATGGGAATAGCGGAGTGAGTCTTTCGAATTTCACGCACGGTCGAGATGCCGTCTAGAATAGGCATTTCAATATCCAGGGTGATGATATCCGGATTGAGATTCGAAATCTTTTGCAGCGCGATTTTGCCGTTGGCGGCGATGCCGGCGACCTCGAGTTGGGGGTCGGCTTCGATCACTTTTGATATCATGCGCCGAATGACGACGGAATCGTCTACGATTAGTACTCTAATCTTCGCCATTGGATGTGAGCTTTGGGGAATGCCTTAGTTGACGAAGCCGAGCATGCGGAGCTTTTCGTTTATCATCTCTTCGGTAAATGGCTTCATTAGAAAGTCATTGCTGCCTTCCTCGATGGCTTGGGAGATGTCGTCCATCGAATTGTGAGAGGTGACCATCATAACGGTCATGTTGTCGAAGGCGGAGTTGGAGCGGACTGCTTTGACGAATTCGAGACCGTTCATGCGGGGCATGTCCCAATCTACGAGCGCGAAGTTGAAGTCGGTCTCTTCTTGGAGTTTTTCGAGGGCGTCTTGCCCATCGCAGGCTTCGACTACCTCGATGTCGTTGGCTTGAATGTAAGCCGTAAGGAGTCGTCGCATGGCTTTGGAGTCGTCTACGATTAAGGATTTCATTTTGGTTTTCTTTTTTTGGTTTAGTCTAACCAGACTTTTACGGATTTGGGTCCGTGGTTGAGAGTGAAGAGTTCACCCGGAGCGTAGTTGGATTTCTGGGCGTTTCGAATAATGCGACCTAGATCGATGCCTTGTCGGACGATACGCTGTCGCACCTCGTTTGGCATAAGGTCTTCGAGAGTGTCGGTCGCTTGCGAGGCGAATGAGAGGCTCGTTTTGAGCGAGCCGTTTTCTTCTACCCTTATGTAGAGAGTGTCGGAGGCGGGTTCGGGGCGCTCTTCGACGGAATGATCTGCTACGGGTTGGGAGCGTTCGGCAGCGATTGTAGGTATCTTGTCGATACGCTGAAGGATTGGCTTCCAGTCGACAGGGGCTTGGAGGGCGTTGAGAAATTGAGTGAGTCCCTGGAATGAGCGGAGGATGAAGAGCAGGTCCGAAGGCCCTGCCATGCGGAAGTTCATGCGATGTTCGCCTAGAGATTCTTTAAGGCTCGAGGAGAGTCGCCATTGTCGCGTGTCGAAGCGCGATGGAGAGAGGAAGGGCGCTCTGAGGGTCTCGATTACTTGAGGGAGGCTGGCTTTTATGGGATTAATGAGATCCGCGTTAAAGCCGAGGTGCTGAAAGGCTTCGAGGCACTCTGAAGGGGAGAGAGAGCGTTCTTCTAGGTGGAAGATCGAGGAGATAAGTCGAGCTCGAAAACCTGTATCGATTTCTTTGATGCAGCCGAAGTCGATCAGTCCCATGCTTGGGCGATTGTCGGTCTTGAAGAATCGGTAGTTTCCAGGGTTAGGGTCCGCATGGAGCAGTCCCCATTCGAGGAGCGACTTCAGGAAGAGTTCGATTAGGTTTTCGGAGACGATTCGCCGCTCTTCGATATCCCAGTCTAGAATGGAAGAGATAGAATCGCCTTCGATCCAGCTTGTGGTAATGATTTCGCGGTTGCTAAGTCGATCTAAGACATTGGGAACCTGAAGATCGAAGTTGCTTCCGAAGCGCGAAGCCTCGAGGTAGGATGAAAACTTATCCAAGTTTTCCGCTTCTTGTACATAGTCTATTTCGCAATACAAAGACTCGCCGATCTCCTGTTTGTATGAGGCGACGTCGAAGCCTTTCTTCAGTCCACCTAGCGGCTTCATGAGCCAGCCGAGGGCTTTAAGATCGTAGCTGATCGTTTGGCGAATGCCAGGGTATTGAAGCTTGACTGCGACTTGGCGTCCATCGTGCAGTCGGGCTTTGTGAACTTGGCCTATGGAGGCGCTGGTACCGATGGGATTGAAGGTGGCGAAGTTATCTTCTAAGCTCGAGCCGAGTTGACGTTGAAACTCCGACCGGATTTCTGAAAAAGAGAGGGAAGGCTGGTTTTCGTTGAGTTTCGAGTAGGCTTCGTGGGAAGAGTCGATTTCGCTGAAGGAGAGGAGTTG
>JBCCZW010000250.1:0-6612 GCA_039186805.1 Verrucomicrobiota bacterium | reverse complement strand
GTTCGCCGACTCCTGGATCTAATTCTATGTAGGCTCCGGATAGCAGGGTACCGACTCCGGAGATGCCGGTTGCGCCGACCCGCGGCTTTACAACCCAGAAGACGGCATCTTCGGTTAGGAGCGGAATCGCTTCAGTTTCGAGGCGAGCTTTCACTATAACTTTTTCGTAGTCCGCGCTGAGTCTAATTTCGCTTACTGTGCCAAGATCTATATTACGCACCTTTATCTTAGTCTTGTCTACTTTGAGTCCATCGGCGGTGGCAAATTCGATTTCTATTTCTGGGCCTTGATTGAGAATTGAGCGAAAGACCACCCATCCGCCGATAATCAGAACCAGCAATGGAAGTATCCAAATTGCTGATATGCGTTTGTCTTTGCTTATATTCGCGGTTGTTTGGCTCATCTTGTTGCGTCGAGGAGGAGGTTTAGGATTTGACTTGATAAGGTTCGGCTGAGCGTTTCTCGGCGGTTTGCTGCTTTTTGGAATTGGCGGAGTCCCATATGAGGCGGGGGTCGAATGACATCGCCGAAAGCATGGTCGCGATTACGACGCCTGCAAATGCCAATGCGGCTGGACCAGGTTGGATGTACATCACTTTGCCTAGTTGAATCATGGCGACGAGCACGGCAACCACGAATACGTCTATCATCGACCACCTTCCGATTACTTCCGTCATATGAAGGAGAGAGGCGTTTTGTTTCGGGGAGGGATTCTCTTTTGCGTTTGCGGTGAACAAAAGGTGGGCGATAACGAGCATTTTCGCGGACGGGACAAACACGCTGGCTATGAAGATGATCGCGGCGATCACATAGGATCCGTGAACCCAAAGCGTGATGACCCCACCGATGATGGTACTCGGGGAGCTGCGGCCGAGTTGCGAAGTGTACATGATCGGGAGAAAATTGGCCGGGAAATAGAGAATGAAGGCGGTAATGAGGTATGCGAGGCTGCGTTGGACGCTTCGAGGCTTACGCAAGCGCAGAATTGAATTGCACCGTTCGCATCTTCGCCGAGCGATGGATTGCGTATGTCCACATGCGCTACACGAGGCGATCCCTTGACTCATAGCAGTTTGTATTTCCTTGCTCATGAACTGGGTAGCCTTTCCCATTCCCTCCAAATCCATTCCTTATTGAGGCCGGAAGTCATGCGAGCGAAAACGATTACGAAAACCACGAAGGCGCCGAAGGAAAACCCTAGGCCGACGGTCGCAAGCGCGGCGATTTTCGTTAAACTGACGAGGGTTCCGAGTAAGAAAACATCCGCCATCGTCCATGGGGCTATGGCGAATACGATTCGAGCCAAGATTGGAAAACTCCGCGAGCGTTTTCGCTTGGCGAGCGGTATTAGGATTGAGAGGGATCCAACCAGATAGAGCGTAGGAAGGGCCACGACCATCGCGAAAACGATAGCGGCTAGAAAGGGTCGGCCGTGTGCCGAAAGGTCAACCGAGCTTCCTAACAGAGTCATCTCTTGCTGCATTCCGGCCCCCGAGAATAACATGAACGGATGAGAGATGGAAAGAGCGAGGAGGCCGAGGGAAGCAATGGCTAGACTGATGAGCCGCTCGGCTCCTCCCTCGGGAATGGCGAGCAAGGTGTGCGAGCAGCGCGGGCAGGTCGCTTTTTCGCCAGGTTCGAGCGAAGGCAATTCGACGAGAAGATCGCAATGGCTGCAAGCCACGCTTGTCTTGCTTTGCTCTAAGGAGGAGGACATTGTTTCAATAAGAAACCAACTTAGGAACGATAGCCATCATATAATATGAGGTTTTTCAGCCTGTAGTGTTCCGGCGGCAGTGAGCAAGATTTGGATACATTTTGAATGGAAAGCCTCTTGGTTTCGAGTCCCTAAATCGGCGGGTAGTATCTTTTTTTTTGTGCGTGCTTTGTGGCCATCGAGCCAGGCCTGTTAACCGCTCTCGTGTCATCTAATGAAATTGCGAAAACGACCTTTCAGCGATATCGATGATTACCTTATCCAATCGGGTTCCATTCAGCAAGACCGCCGCGTACTTCTTGCCAAGAGGAGTTTCCAAATCATAAGTTGAGGATAATGCCGCTTGATCACGCAGATCATGACTCCGAGAGTTTTTCGCCGGACGATGCTGAGGATTATAAGGATGCTGTTCCGAGCTTCAACTACACCTTACTGATGATTTCGGTGGTTTTCTTGATTACCTTTTTGATCAGTTCCTTCCACACGCGGCGCTACGTCGATAACCTATTCGATAAGCCCATACCGGCTGAGCAATTGGTTTTGTCGGATTTGGAGAAGCTATTGGAAACCGGTGATGCGATCGAATTTGCAATGTCGGATATGGTCGATTCGGGCTTCGTCGACGGTTCTGACGACGCTCGAATCGAGCTTTACCGAATCGAAGACAAGTGGTTGGTCGCCCGCGTGCCCATCGTAAGGTATTCTCCAACTCTTTCGGGTCATCTGGAGCACTTGCCGAAAGATCTGCTTGATCACTTTAGGGCCGAAGCGATGGCGAATTCCTCGGAACGGAGCGAGGTGAGTTTAGGTTTCGAAGAACGTTACAGTCCTCTCTTTGTGGATTTCACGCGATATGGTTTAGGGCACGCCTTCCTTAGATTAGCGATCTTTATCGTGGGCACTGCCTTGTCTTTGTTTTTCTTGCTTAGGGAACTTAAGAAACTGGCATGGAACCTTAAAATTCGTAAGATTCTATCGTGAAGCGGCGTGACTCACGCAGATTGTTCTAGAATCCGAGCGGGGGGGCGCCTCGGGGCAGTCAGTTCATCGCTTCGATCTGCTTTTGAAGCGTTTTCGCTACGTTGCTGGCTGCTTCTTTAATAAGCCAGTCCCCTGTTTCGCGGCCTGTTCTGCTCGCATCGGCGTGAAACTGCTTGGTCGATTCGAAGATCTTTATGCGGCCTGCATCTTGGATATCTGGATACGTGGACACCCAGGCGTTTCCGGCAAATTCTCCGTTTCCGACGTTAGGACCCATTTTGAGCCTTAGGGCTGGGTTTCCTTTCTTGTACTTGAGAATTTCTCCTCTCAACACGATAGATTTACCGTCGGGCTCTCCTCGCGAGACGTCTCGAAAAATCTGCAAGCGGACCAACTCCGAGGCTACTTGATCGGCAAAGCGCTTTCCGAGCGCGGGGTCGTCGCTTTCGAAGTCAACTACGGTGACGGTATCGTGCGATGGTAGGTCTGCAAAGGGGTTCCAGTCCTTGGTGCTTGCGCAGCCTGAAAAAATCAGGGCGAGAGCCAAGCTATACGTTTTAATGGCTAATAGTTTCTTCATGTCTCCTCATTCCCGGTTTCGTTACGAGGAGTACTACGAACGACTGTCTCCGTTGGATTCACTCGCGTGTAGGCGAAGAAAGGACGAGCTGCTTCCGCGCCCTCTCTCTAGGCCTTTTCGAGACTTTGGCCTATCAGTTTGAATGAACGAGATGACATTTGACTCATAGTCGCGTCTGGCGGTTTAGGAGAAAGTCACGGCCGAGGTTAGATTTTAGAAGAAAGGAAGGATGATGCCGCGTTTCGTTGCGTTAAAGCTTTCGATTACGCGTGATCGGGAAATTGTGATTTAGTCCCTTGCTTGTCATTGGATTTACAATACGAGGTGAATTGATCTTCAGCGACTCACGTCGCTTCTGAGCGCTTGCGTCGTCGTATCGCTGCTCGGCGTTGGAAGCTTGAGACCAAGTCAATCTTCGGATAGGGGCTTAGCGTCTTGAAGTTTTTGCGATCATTCAAAAGCAAGAGATGAACGCCAAGTTTGCGGTTTCGATAATCTTGTTTTCGAAGGTCTTTTGCACGGAAGTGGTTTCCGCGAAGCGAGAGCGTTCCCTAGGCTCGCTATCAAGTCTGGACCCTTTTGATCCCATCAAATTTTTCAGAAAAGTCCATTGCGTTGGTATGCGAATCGCTGCTGAAGAGGGACGGAATTATGAGAAGCGTTTTGATTTTGATTTCACTGTGGGGGCTGATGGGTTGCCAAACTACCTCTTTGCCGCAGGAGGGCGAGGCATCGGCGTATGCTGCGGATAGGGCAGGTGGAGAGAAATTCGTGCGGACGGAGTTGTATTTTGCGATTGGGCTTCTGAGAGATGATGGGACTATCGACTCGGATTCTTGGGGAGAGTCGCGGTGGAATGAATTTGTAGAGGAAATAGTCGTTCCGCTTTTCCCAGATGGGCTCACCGTTTTCGATGCCACAGGTCGTTGGCTGAGCGATCGGTTCGAAAAGCCTCCGAGGCTGGGGACGAAAGTACTCGTCATTCTCCATCCAGAAACTGAGGAGTCGGAGGAACGTATCGAGAAGATCCGCGGCGATTTTTTGGAGATCACCGGACAACAATCAGTGCTCAGAGTTTCGCAAGCGGCTGAGGTTTCTTTTTAGCGACATTGAGCTTCGGGATTAAGTCTGGCGCTAGATGAGCATAGTCTATTCAATCGGGATTGAGATGGCTTCAGCGCGGTCAATTCGCCTCCCTGCTTATATCATTGAGTTATCGGGAGTTTGCTGCTGGAAGCTTCTCGCGAGGTTTGAGTACCTGTTGAGGTTTTTTCTTGTAGCGGCGAGCGGATCGTCCGTAGGCATCTGCCAGTTGATAGACTCGACGGTGGATCTTTCCGTTTCGAGCAGCGACTTGGAGTATTCGGTTTCGTTTTCGTCTGGAGGTTCTGCGACTGCGCGGCCAGAGATGAGCGCGAGTCTCTTTGCGATGGTCGAATGGGATCCGGAAACTTTGAAAGTGATCAGCACGCGTTTTCAGCCTCCCGTTTTTGTACCCGGCAATCTAGGTCCTGGTATTTTTTGGGATGATTTCTCTCTTTCCGTGGACACTACGCTGCCGCCAAACACTCCGTCTACATGGACATTCGATTTCAGGGATCTAAAGGTCGCCGTTTTCAATGGTTCGCAATCGGGAACGCTGCTTAGCGAGGATGGGCGATTGAATACGGAGCATGTAAGTCTGACTACGAATAGGGGAACCTCTACGGGCATAGTAGTCGCTCAGGGTCAAGAACTCGTGGAAATAGTAGACTACGCGGTCTCGCCGGAGCCATTCGAATTGAGTCTTCCTCCTCGAGTTCGTATCGAAAAAGTGGATTCAGATCACCTAACTTCTGATTTCGAGTTCCATTTCGATTTCGAGTTCTATGAAGAGGTCGTTGAAAACAGCCCAGAATTGGGGATCTCAATCACCGCCCTTGAGTCAGGCAGTTTTACGCTGTCCGGTATCGCTTCTCTCAATACGAGGTTCAATGCTTGGTCGTATAAGGCAGGACAAGAATTCGGCTCTCTTGATAGGGGCGCAGTGAGCGCGCAAGGAGTTCCTATCGAGCTCGCTTATGCGCTCGATCTTGATCTCGGACGAATCGATCGCCATAAGCAGCCGATTGAATGGATTTCAAATGATGGCGTTTTGACGATGAAGGTGTTGTCCGGCACGCTCAACGAGGACATTGCGATAGAGTTTCTGAGTGATCCCGCGACGAATAGCTGGGAGAGGGTTCCGGATGATTGGGTCCTATTGGGTGGCGGCCTACTGAGCGCGGGCTTTGCCTCCAGTATAGAAGTTACTGTACCTGAGGATCTAGGAAGCGTTCTACTGAGACTGCGACCCGATCTGAGCGAAATAGAAATCCCTCGGGAGCTTCGGTGAGGTAGTTGCGTCCGCCCGACAGAGATCAGTTACTCAAGGCGAGATGTTTCTTTGAGGGCTTCGCGACTGTTCTCTTAGGCGCTCTCCTTTGAGGCGATTGAGGTCTGAGAACAGATTCTTAAAGGTCCGAGCTTTCGTAACCGTGTACGATTATGAGCGCTTGTGATTGGTCTGAGAATATTTGTGGTTTGGGTTTGCGGTTTGTTTCTGCAAAGCATTTCGGCATCTTCGGAGGAGAGAGAAATAGCGAACTCTCCGGCGGAAAACCCTCCGAGTTTGATTCCCGTTTACGAGAAGCCTCAGGTTGGCGAGGAACCCCGATTTCGAGTCTTATCGGAGCCGACGACCGAATGGACTCTTCATAAAACCGAGGATGGCGCGCACCCTGATGGCAATGAGCAGCAAATGGTCTGGCTGATGAATCGGGCGCGGACGGACCCGGCTCAAGAAGGCCTCTATCTGTCTGATACGGGGAATCGCCGCGTTGATTCGGCGGTTTCTTATTTCGGGGTGGATATCGAGCTGATGAAAGCGGAGCTGGCAGCTTTTGCTCCCAAGCCTCCTGCTGCTTTCGACCGTCGCATCTATCTTGGATCGAAAGTTCATTCGGAAGATCTCATCGCTCGCGACAAGCAAGACCACAACAATCAGTTCAGTCGTATAGGTGATGCCGGATTTAGGTTGAGCGGCGGGAACGCGAGCGTCTTTTCCTTCGCGGATGACCCGATACACGCGCACGCCGCCTTTAACATCGATTGGGGTGGTGATGACGGTACGGGGATGCAGAGCGGCCGCGGTCATCGCCAAGGCATCATGGCAGGGAAGTTGAATTCGACGAATGTCGGCATTGCAATGGTGCCTGAAACCGACTCAAAGACGCAGGTTGGCGAACTCGTCACTTCCATCGTCTATGCAAGAGCATCCAGATCAGCTGCGAATCATTACAATCGTTTTTTAGCC
>JBCCZW010000249.1:0-6620 GCA_039186805.1 Verrucomicrobiota bacterium | reverse complement strand
TTCAAATCCTCTCCGTCCCAAGCGTCCAACTCCTCACGCAAAGCCGCCAACCATTCTGGTCTCGTATAAACAAAATGAATACACGAATCGATCAAAGCTGCCGTGTTGTGAACGCCCGCCAGCAAAATAAAATACAGGTCGTTCGCCGCGTTATCCCGGTCGATAGGATCCTCTTCCTCTCCTCTGGTCTTGAGGACTTCGTTGAGGTTGTCTTCGACAATCTTTCCTTCATCCAAGCGTTCGGCGAGAACGCGGTGGAACAACTCGAAAACCTGCTTCTTCAAAGAGGTATACTCCTCCCGCGCAAAAAACTCGTGCCGATCTTCTCCCAAGACGAGACCTCTCAGGAACTCGAATTCCCACTTCGACATCAGCTCAATCATCTCGTCTTCGATCTCGCATACCGCCACCGTCTTGCGGTTGATGTCGATAATCGTGCGAGCCCAAAGTTCTGCCATTTCGGTGGGAACTTCAGGATCCAGAGTATCGAGCTTGTCCGACATGATCCGATTGAAAATCGACAGATAGCGCATTGCTCCCGCCATACTGAAAGCGGGCTTGAGGATCTTTTTCTTCAGCTTGTGATGGTCGCCATCCAAGCCCGTCAAATGATCGTGCCCCATCTGTTCGAGAAACGGCTTGTTGCCGACCCCATAGCTGAACAGACGCGGATTTCTCCAAATGAAATCGTTGGACTCAAGGCCAGTTAAAATGATCTTCCACTCGCCGCCCAAAGCCATGCGGAAAATCGGCCCGCACTCGTGGTAAGCGGCAAGTAGCAGTTTGATAGGGTTTTCGAGAAAAGCGGCAGAAGCTTCTTCGACGCTGTCGTGGGATTTGAATACAGGGAGCTCATCCAGTGATTTGCGATCAATGATCATGTCGGTTTCTTTCGGGTTCAATTGAGCTGTCGGGTGGACGGTTTTCATTTCCTTTAAGCAGAAGGCAGGCCAGCCAAACCGAGTCTTCAAAGAAGCTCCCATCCATTCGGCGCAAATAAGGCTACAAACGCCCAAACTGTAGGCCGGGGCGTTGACCCGGCATCCCCAAGCGGATTGGCGGGTCAACGCCCCGCCCTACAGAATAGAAGATTGAACCTCGCTCCCTCCACATGGCTCGCATCATTCTCATCCGACACGAAAACGATCCCCTCGATGATCGCATCACGGGCTTTATCCGTCGACATGGCCTAAGCTTTGAAGTCCGCCGCCCTTTTCTCGGAGAATCGCTCGGTCCCGTCGACTCGTCGGTCGCCGCAACCGTCATCTACGGAGGCTCCTTCAACGTTTTCGAAGAAGACCGTTATCCTTTTCTCCGCGAGGAGAACGCATGGATCGAATCCTGTATCGCCCAGGAGATCCCTCTTCTCGGGATCTGCCAAGGAGCCCAGTCGATCGCTCGCGTCCTCGGAGCCTATGCCGGACCGCCCGACGAGAAACGCTGCGAATTCGGCTACTACGAAATCACCGCGACCGAAGCCGGCAAAGCCTACTTTCCCGACACCCTCACCGTACCCGAGTCGCACTACCACGAGTTTCACTTGCCCAAAGGAGCCGACTTACTCGCCCGCAGCGCAAGTTTCGAACGCCAAGCCTTCAAGTACGGCAAAAACGTATTCGCATTTCAATTTCACCCCGAAGTCGTTCCCTCAGGTTTCCAACGATTTCAAAAACGAAACACAGGTCACTACGCCATGCCCGGGGCCCAAGACCTTCAAACACAGAACGCTCTGATGCAACGACACGACACAGCCCTCGACGATTGGTTCGCCGGATTCATGGAGGAATTCTTTGCGGAGGTCCTCCTCCAAAGGTGATTGGTCTGAATGACGGCCACCGCGTGCGTCCAAACCCGCTGGCCGCGAAGCGTTTCGCCGCCAGCGATTTTCTGCCACCAGAAAATAACTACATTCTTAGTGACTCTTGTGAGGCTTCCCTATTCATGCGGCTGCTTTCCTCCACCTTCAGTTCGCAACTTAGGCCAATAGTCTTCATGTTGCTGAGAACCCTCGCCTTCCAAGATGGGTCCAAAAACGATGGGCGGTTTAACAGCGCCCTCAAATACCTCATGGCTGTGACACTTCAGGGACGGCCCTGCGATACGATCAAGTTCCTTCGCCGAACACCCATAGATCATTGTCTTGATACCAGTCCAATACAAGCCCCCTGAGCACATCGCGCAAGGTTCGGTGCTCGTAACCAATATAGCCTTGCTAATCTGCTCTTCGGACAACCGGCTCGCCGCATGCAGAACATTCATCTCGGCGTGACGGGTAGGGTCCTTATCTGTGTGAACCGTGTTCTCCGCCTCCAGAACAATTTCGCCATCGATGACGATGCAGGCCCCGAAAGGATGATTCCCGGCCGCTACCGCCGCTTCTGCCAAACGGTAAGAATGCCGTATCCAAGATTCACGCTGCTTCGTCGAAGGATAGCTATCATCTTCATTCGTCATAGTTCGCTCCTCGGGAGCGTAAGAAATCAAAGTGAGTACCGAAAAGCAAGAAACGCGCAACTACTGGCTCAAACCAGTACCCCGGTTCCACCTCGATCGAAACCGAGGAACGAGCGTTGGTGGTAGGGAGGACTGGCTCAGTCCTCCGCCCCGTCTGATCGATACACATAAATCGCAACCGCGCCCACTGTCGCCACCGAAAAAGCCAACCCAAGGCCGCCCACCACTGGACCGAACATAGAAAAGGCTTTAAAGCCCACATAGGGGGCTAGAAACATTCCAATACGGTTGACCAACACGCGCCCACCTAATGCCAAACCGCGCCGTTCAGGAGCGGCATACCTGGCAATAATCTGCATGCCAACCGGCTCGCCCAAACCAATGCCCATCCCCAGAAAAACGCCAATCGCCAACCAAGAGAAATTCGGGGGAAGCAAGGCCATGAAAAAAAGGCCAAGCGCGCACAGACAAACCGAAGCAGCCAAACCCACCCGTTCACTCAAGCTAAACCAGCGAAAGGCCAAGGCAATGCGGAGCAAAACTCCCGCAAGATGGCCTCCGATTATGATGATTCCTATGTCGGATTCGCTCACTCCAG
Source organism: Verrucomicrobiota bacterium (assembly GCA_039186805.1). Classification (GTDB taxonomy): domain Bacteria; phylum Verrucomicrobiota; class Verrucomicrobiia; order Opitutales; family Opitutaceae; genus JBCCZW01. Next base: position 3,568 of record JBCCZW010000249.1, on the reverse strand, counting down.
CATTCCCGAGATGAGCGGGCACAAACGTGCCCATCAGGTCGACGGAAAACAGCATGAGCAAGGAGACCAGCAAGACGGAAACGTAAGGACGTCCTCCAAAAGAGGACCAGTTTTCAAGAAATTCCGGAAAGCCCAAAGTCCAAGCCGAACGCCGCTTCCCCTGACCAGCCAGGGTCTTCTCTTCCTCGGCAAAAACCGCCCCGCGCATCATTCGCGCCAAGGCCCAGCAAACCAAGGCATGACCGATACTGAGAACCAATTGCGTCAGCCAGAACGCTTCGGGCGTTCCCAACTCCAACATAAAGCCGGTCAAGACAGGACCTATGATTAGCCCCATGCTCATGGTAAGACTGAGGCGATAGATCATCTGGGAAACGCTGGGCACCTTACCTTCTCCACCTTCCCGAAGAGGCGTCGCGGCGAGGCTCTGCAAGGCGAGCCAGAAGAAGAGCCAAGCCATGCCGGAAAGGACCATTCCGAACACCCAAACTGTCATTTTCTGATTCTCAGGAGTCGTATCCAAAAAACCGTACAAAAAGCAAAGTACCGAGAAAGCCGAACAAATCCCTCCGACGTTAAGCACCCTTACATGACCAAAGCGATCTCCCAGAGAACCTGCGGATAACGAAAAGAAAATCGGCAAAAACGACTGAAGCGAAAGAAGAAGACCGAGGCTGTCCGCAGACAATTCATCGTGCAGCAACATCGGAAAAGCGGGACGAATACAGCTCCGACCTAACCAGTAGAGCAAGTTGCAAAAAATGATGAGATTTGCCGCTAAACGGCAACGACTCTGTACGGCCTCACTCATCAGAATCAGGACAAGACCCCGCTTCGAGGCTCTCCACATGTCGACAGATCTCCCCTGGCGTCGTCAGCCAAATCTCATCGCGGCGAGAAGCCATGTATTCAAAAAACACGCGCAAGGCTCGTAAACGAAAAGGCTGTCCCACCAGAAAGGGATGCAGACTGAGATTGAAAACCAAAGGAGCGCTCGCCGATTGATCCAGCATCTCATCAAATTGATCGATCAAGATTTCCGTATAAGCCCGCGGCGTCATATGGTGCCCATGAAGCAAGGCGATATCATTGCTGGGGCGCGGATACGGAATGGAGAGCATGCGACCCCCGTCGCGCGTTCGCAGCCAAACCGGTTGATCATCCATACCCCAATCCATCACATAGCGATAGCCCACTTCAGCCAAGAGATCGGGGGTGACGCGACTCTCCGCCACCCAAGGTCCCATCCAACCCGCAGGCGCTTGGCCGAAGGTTTCAGTCAAGTCCCTGGTCACCGCCTCTATCATCGACCGCTCCGTCGGCTCGTCCCATTGGCTCTGCCGCTCGCCGTTGCTGCGACCGTGTCCTACGATCTCGCAAGAGGCTCTTTTCAAAGCATCGATCAAAGACGGGGCATATTCAATCAAGGCGGTATTCAGCAGCCCAGCAAAAGGAAGCTGAAACCGATCAAACTCCTCCAACAGCCGCCAGATCCCCACTCGATTCCCGTAGTCGCGCCAAGCATAGTTCATCACATCGGGCTCCGGTTGCGGAGGGGCCAGGGCGTGACCCATGCCCGTTCCGAAAGGAAAGTGTTCCAGATTAACCGCGATGTAGACCGCGAGTCCCTTTCCGCCAGGCCACTCAAAGCCTGGTCGATCAACAATCGCCGAGTAGTCATAGCGATCATGCGAAGCCAGCGATTGTTTGTGAAAATCTGAATTCAAAGGATCCACCACGCCGCCCTACAGCCGACCGCATGCCAACCCAAAGAACCGAGCCATCACCCCCTCGCAAAAACCAGTTCTTCCATCTTCCATCCTCATCCTCCATCTTCTATCCCTCTACGCGCTCCTAGATAGAAGATGGAGGATGAAGATAGAAGATAGAGGATTCCATCGCATCGCAGCGTTTGGATGATGATATAAAAGTAATCCCGTTTTCCCAAAAAGTTGGCAAAGAATATGGTGTTATCGGTCACCATGCATAAACTGCTCTCCGCGACACCTGCCCTGGAAAAACTGGAAAAAGAGATCCTAGCCGACCGCGACGTTTTCAAATACTACGCCCGCCCTTGGGTGAGGCCGCGGTTAAACGACGACGGCGAACCCATCCTCGACGTCGCCATTCTTGGCGGGGGCCAAAACGGCATTGGCACGGCCTATTCCTTACGCTGCGAAGGCGTCACGCGCGTGCAAATCTTCGATCGCAATCCTCAATACCGGAACGGCAACTTCGCTCAATACAAGCGCATGAACTTCCTGCGTACGCCGAAGGACCTTTGCGGCCTCGAACGTGGCGATCCCCGACTGAGCTTCCAACGCTACTTCGCCGCCCGCTACAGCCAGGAAGAATGGGAACCACTGAAACAGTCTCCCCGCGCGGCCTTCGCCGATTATTTACACTGGTTCGCTGAACTCCTCGAACTGCCCATCACTTATCAACACTTCGCCGAACGCATTGAACCCCTCGAAGATGGAACCTTCCGTATCCATTTTTCAACTCCAGAAGGCAATCAAACCACCGTCGCTCGCATCGTTGTACTCGCAGGAGGCTCCGGCGCGGACCAAATTGCCAACTACCCGCAGGACCTTTCTCTCGAGGCCAGTCCTGAGCGTTGGTCGCATGGAGAGTCGGAAATAGATTTCCAAAAACTTGCCGGCAAGCGCATCGCTATCCTCGGTCATGGAGCCGGCTCTTTCGACATCGCAGGGTGCGCCTTTGAAGCGGGCGCGAAGAGCGTCGACATCTTCTATCGCCGCAAAAAGCTCCCCTTGGTCAACCCGCGTCGCCAACTCGAAAACGCCGGCATGATGCCAGGCTTCAAGCGCCTTTCCCCAAGCGATCGCTGGAAGATCATAAAGCACCTGATCGATATCGATCAACCCCCACCGCAACGCGCCTTCGAACGCATCTACCAGCGCCCCGGACTCGCCATTCACCCCGGCACCACCTGGACCGCCTTGAAAGACGGCGAAGGCGAAACGGTCGAGATCGCCACAAGCTCCGGCAGCCATACAACTGACTACGCCATCCTTGCCACCGGCTTTAAACGCAAACCCATGGACCGGACCGACATCGCAGACTTTGTCGACAAAATCCGAACTTGGGGAGACTTCGAACCCCCCGAAGGCTGGGAAGACCCCAGCGTATCTGCATTCCCCGACCTGGGTCCTGGCTTCGAATTCCAACCCAAAGACGAAGAAAAAGACGGCTGGTTGCGACAGATCTTCAATGTCTCTTTTGGATCCGGCATGAACCACGGCTCGCACATCGTATCCGTCAGCGGCATGCAGTTCACCATCCCCAGACTCTCCTCCGGCATCCGCGACCGCCTCTTTCTGCTGGACGCCGCGCACTACGTGCAAACCGCCCTGGAATTCAAAGAACCGGAGCTCATCATCCCGAAAGACCAATACGCCCGCTTCAATGTAGTTGACTAATGGATATGTCCGAAGAGCAAAAAACTAACATCGCTCCGCTAGATCCGCTACGCGGCAATGATCCCCGCTACAGCGGGGCGAGGATTTATTCATTCATAAGCAAAAATTCATCGCCGACGCAGTCG
>JBCCZW010000248.1:0-6622 GCA_039186805.1 Verrucomicrobiota bacterium | reverse complement strand
CCGAGGTTATAGATACTCGCTCAAGTCCTTTAAGATTTCCAATGGGAATTATCCAATAAAACTGATATCGATAGGACAATTCTTAGATAGGCGGATTTATGGTTTTTGCAAAGCGAGTCGGTCTTGGTGGATAGGATTTAAATGCTCTGTAAGTCGTTCTTTTATAGTATTTTAAATTCCTTCATGGAGTGTTTATGTTAAAATGATCCTCTAGAAGGAGATGTCGGAAATATCGAAAACTCAACCCTTGGACTGTAAAATAGCGGGAAAGGGCGGGTCTACGATCACGAAATGAGGGCGTTGGCGGCATGTTGTTTGGCGCTCTGTCCTATGAAAGGCAAAGAGCCGCGCTTGAGTCGCGCGGCTTGAATGGAAAAGGATATGCAGATGTTTAAACCGCTCAGTTCTCTAGTTCGAGAATAAGAGCGGATTTCGAATCGAGAGTGACTTCGTTTTGCAAGGGGACCCTTTGATTCGTCGCGATATCGCGGCCGCTGGTAAAATTCTTATGTACTTCCTCAAAGCGACTCAGTTGTATCGTAGTCTTTTCCTCGTTGCGATTGAGGGCGACCATAACGGTTTGTTCGCGGTGGATTCTGAAGTAGATGTAGGTGTTGTCTTCGGGGATGAAGTGGACGAGCTTTCCTTGATGGACGGCGATCGCGGTCTTTCGCCAGTTGTTTAGCTTGGCGACCCAGCGATAGATCTCGTTCTCCTGGTCGGTGCGTCCTCGTTTTTTGAATACATTACGGGAGTCGCCTTCCCAGCCCCCAGGCATGGTTTGGCGCCAGGCTTCGTCGTCGCCCCCGCGATTCTCGTGTCCCATCATAAGTTCGGTACCGTAGTAGACTTGGGGGATGCCTCTGCTGGTGAGGAGAATCGAGTAGGCCATCTTGAAGAGGTCTTCGTCTTTGCCGAGTTGCTCGTAAATGCGAGACATGTCGTGGTTGTCTAGAAAGATGACGTTCTTCGAGGCGTCTGCGTAGAGCGAATCTTGAGCAAGGAGATAGTAGATGCGGCGGAGGCCTGTCTCCCATTCGAAATCCTCTACAAGACCTTTTCGAACAGCGAAGCTGAAGGGGAAGTCTGTAACGGTTGGGAGGTGGGAGTCGTAGCCGTCATGCATGCCTTTCGGATCGTATTGCCAGAAGGCTTCGTGGGCGACGGTTTCTACCCAGGCTTCGCCGATGATATTAAAGTGAGGGTAAGCCTCGAGAACTTCCTTTGCCCAGCGGGCCATGTACTCTTTGTAGGGATAGATATAGGTATCCATTCGAATGCCGTCGATGCCTGAGTATTCGATCCACCAGAGGGTGTTTTGGATGAGGTAGTCGGCGAGGAGCTCGTTGCGTTGGTTGAGATCGGGCATTTCCGGGACGAACCAACCTTTAATCAGTTTATCCTTGTCGTACTGGGAAGCGTATGGATCGCCGGGGACGGTACCGCGGAAGTTGGTGTAGCCGTATTTCTCAACATCGTGTATCCAATCTTTGGTGGGGAGGTCTTTCATCCACCAATGTTCGATGCCGACGTGATTATGGATCATGTCCATGATCACTTTCATGCCTTTTGAGTGAACGGTATCTACAAGGTTTTTGTAGGACTCATTTCCGCCCACGCGGCGATCGACTTTGTACATGTCGGTAGCGGCGTAGCCATGGTAAGCTCCGTAATCGGCGGGCATGTCGTTTTCGAATATGGGAGTGAACCATACGGCGGTCATTCCGGCGTCTTTTATGTAGTCGAGGTTTTCGATGATGCCGGCAATATCGCCGCCTTGTCGCTTCTCGGGATCGTCTCGGTTTACGCCTTCGAGCATCCCTGGGATTGAGTCGTTGCTGGGATCGCCGTTTGCGAAACGGTCAGGTATCATGAGGTAGATAAGGTCGCTGGAATCAAAGCCTTGGTTGCGGCCCGCAGCGGATTCGCGCGGGCGGAGTTCGTAGCTGTGAGTAATTCGCTTGTCGCCACTGGATAGTGCGATGTTTAGATCGCCCGCCTGAGTTTCTTGGGTAATGTCGAGGTAGATAAACAAGTAGTTTGGAGAATCGACAGATATTTGTTTGGCGATCGTTACGCCTGCGTAGTCGATCTCAGCTCGATATTGTCCGATGTTCTCTCCATACAGCTGTAGTTGAAGTTCGCTTACAGGCATCTTGGCCCACCAGAAGGGCGGTTCGACGCGATCGATCGATGCGAACAGCGTGATTTGAGCGGAAAGAAAAAGGGCGATTAGCGAAAGTGTGCGTTTCATCTCGGGTAGTTCTTTGGAAAATAGGGGCGTTTTGCGGGGAGTGTGGCTATTAATGGCGTAGGGGCGTAGCTAATACTTTCCCAAAGCCTTGGAGATTTCCAACGATCGAAGGACATTTCTTAGGTGGCGGAGGGATTAGGGTAAAAGGGGGATGTGGTTGCTTTTTGACGGGTGCATGGAGTTGTTTCGGCGGCAGGATGCCGCCGCTCCGGAGGATGAGGGGTCTTCGGACTCAGGTCCGAAGCTACTTTTCTGCTCAGGTTTGCGGCTTATCGGCCTTGGCGGCGGGCGGCGATTTCAATGTCGTCTTCTGTGAAGAGACGTTTGTCTGGTCCCGCGGAACGTACCTCGATATTCGAGAGAGAAATCGGATGGAAGTAAATGGGGGTTCCCCAGCGATCTAGGAGTTGTCCTTGCTAGTCGATATACGGAATGTCGGCGGGGATCAGCTACAATTTTTCTGGGTGTTGCCCAGTGAGTAAGGAAGTGATGGTGGCGTTGGAATCGACCCGAAGAAGATCGGGGTTCTTCATGAGCGTCCAAAACACGTCGAGGGTCCGATGAATGGCTGTGAGATCGTCGCGGGCGCTTTGGGATTCGTGTCCGTAGGTTCTAAAAAAGGGATTGCCCTGAAAGTCTTCAGGAGGAGGGGCTGGGCGTGAGGGGGGAGCGGAGGCGTCGGCTGGAGGAATGGATGGCTCCGAGGAGGGCGGCGGAGGGGCGGGCTCAGGCGGTGGCGTTTCCTCGCTGAACTCTAGGTTTAAGTAGATGAAGAGACCCAGCACCACGACGAAGGCGACGATGAGAGGTATCTTTGGCGAAGGGCTGCGGGACATGGGCGCTTCTAGGATCGCTCGGGCACGAGCTTCCTACAAGGATTACTAGCCGAATAGGCCGATGGGGTCGTTTGAGGAACCGATGTTGTAGAAGCGATCTAGATTTGGGAGAATCGTCGGTAGGTCTGTATTGGATACGCCCATCCACTTGACCAGATCGCCAAAGTACTCGTCGACAGAAGTGGTGGGGACAAAACGCCCGCGATCGATGTCGTATGCGCCATTCAAACTGAGGTCGTCCGGATACGCTCCGTAGAAACGTCCGCCTTGTACTTGTCCTCCCATGACGAGCTGATGACCGCCCCATGCGTGGTCGGTGCCGTCGCCGTTGCTGGAGAGCGTCCGCGCAAAGTCGGAAGCGGTGAATACGGTGACGTTGTTTTGGAGATTCACTTCCCTGAGGGCATCCCAGAAGGCCTTGAGGCCGGTGTCCAGCATAGCGAGCATCTCGGACTGGTTGTTCAGGAGTTCGTCGTGGTGATCCCACCCGCCGAATTCCACGAAGAAGGTCTGGCGCCTCATTCCGAGTGGCGAGTTAGCAGCGATGCATTTGGCGACCATTTCCATTTCGCGACTGAAGCGGTCCTCGCCGAATGCGGCGGCGAAATCGCCCTGCTCTTCGAGGGCATTGGTAAAGAAGGCCTCCGCATCGATGGCGCGTCTGGTCATTCCAGCGAAAGACCGACGGATCATGCTGTCGTATTCTTGATCAAGCATGCTGTCGACGGCGGTGCGGATAAAAGGTCTCCAGTCTTGATTGTAGCCATCCAGCGATCGGACGCCTCTAGAGGTGATTGCGTAGGGCACGACGGAATTTCCGGACTGCAGGATGTTCATCCCGCCGAGAGAAATGTTCATGGATACATCGCTTGCTTCGTTGAGCGATTGAAGAATATCTGCTGCGCGTCCGGACCAGCCAATCGCCGAACGTTTGTCCGATATCGAAGTTTGCCAGTGCATTTGCTGGTCGGAATGCGAGAAGAGACCAAGCGGGACTGCGACGCGATCTTGCTCATAGTCTTCTTTGGTCATGGGTTCCACCAGAGTACCGACATTGGCGACTACGCCTAGGTCGTTGGAATTATAGAGGTCCCTTATATTGGGAAGGCTCTCGTGAAATGCGTAGGCTTTTCCGGAGCTGGGGTCAGTGATAGGAAGCAGAGTTTCCGATTGCAGCGCGAGTTCTGATCTGGAGGACTGGTAAGCGGTAAACTCCGCTTCCTCCTGGGGAACGATCATATTGTAGGAGTCGTTCCCTCCACCCAGAAATACGCAAACGAGAGCGCGGTGGTCATTAGGGCCTGGAAGCGTCGATTGGGCTGAGGCTCGACTGGTCATCATGAGATTCATGAGGGTCGAATAAAGGGCAGTCGATCCGACCGCGGCGCAGCTCATTTGACCGAGAAATTCGCGACGAGAGGTTTTACTTTGCTTGGAGTGGTTCATGACGTATTCGTTATTGAAATACAGAGTAGTCGGGTGAAATTGCGGTGAGGGCTAACAGTTCCCGTACCTTTCGGTATTCATCGTACCAGCTGGGCATTGTTTCGTAGGCGGTGATGAGAGCGTCTCGCGTGCCTTGCGACATGGTTCCGTAGGTAAGCAAGAGATCGATACGGTCGATTAAAGCTTCGATGTCGTTGGAGAGAGCGAATTCTTGATCGAGATTTACGACGACTCGATCTTCATCCAGATCCTCTTCCCCTGCGCCGCTGGTGAACCACATGATGAAATTGAGGGATGAGAGAGCGGTGGTCGAGTTGAGGATTTGGAACTCGGGAGCGACGAGATCACGATTGTTTAGTTCTCCCAAAGGCGTGAAGTCGGGTTTGAAGAAGTTGAATACCGAGGGGGAACTCATCCAGCGTTGCCCCACGTCGTCGATGGCGCCCCAATCAGCGATGTGAAACTCCTCATTCGCCGCGCTCGCGTTGAAGGTCCGCAGAAGGCGGAGGCGGCGTAGGTAGGGTTCGCGGAGTCGTCCCGCCGTTTCGCTGTTGATGCCGGGCATGGCGAGCGCTTCGGCGTCGAGGAGGATCGCTTTTATGACTGCTCTCAAGTCGCCTCGGACTCCTTGACCGTTATCGACGAAGACTTGGGAAACGCGTTGGATGTATCCAGGGCTTGGATTCGAGGTGACGAGACGCTGAATCAGACGATAAGAGATGAAGGGCCCGGTATTGGGGTGGTTGAAGAGATTGTCGATAGCGTCGTTGAAGTCGTCCATTACCGTTCGATCCGGATCGTCCTCAAAGGAGGGGAGAACGACGCCATTCAGAAGGCGCTTTTCTTCCGTGTCATGTTCGGGGAGATAGGGTTGCATCGGAGCGTCCGGATCGCGTTCGGGGTAGAGAAAGTCCCAGATGTTGTTGAGCTCGTTCTCCGGGCCGCCGTAAGTGAATCCTGTGAAGACGCGGGCGAACTCTTTGATTTCATCATTGGTATAGGTAGGGATTGAGCTACCGTTTGAATCCATTTTGTGGGTACCGTCGAGGTTCAACTCGAAGAGTCCGATGCTGAAGAGCTGCATGATCTCGCGAGCATAGTTTTCATCCGGAAAGCGATTCGCTTCCGGGTCGGCCTTTCGATTGCCGAGATGACTTAGGTAGGCGCCCATCATTGGATGAAGGCTGACGTCGGAGATCAGGTCTCTCCAGTTTCCGAATGAATTGCGAAGGAGCATGTCTTGGTAGTTTGAGATCCCTTCTTCGCTGAGATTCACCTGGTCAGAGATTACGTAGATTTCGCCAAGCGCGAAGGCGATTCGTTGACGGAGTAAGTCCGGGGCTGTCATGACTTGGCGGTACCAAGCGTAGCGACGATGTTGGCTCCATGTATCCAGATCAGCTGCGATGCGAGCATCGATCTCCGGCTCCATGTATCCATATTCCTGATCAAACTGATCATCGATCCAAGCTTCGTAGCCTAGCAAAGCGAGGCGATCGACTTCTGCCTCGTCCGCGCCGAGAGTAGCGAGCATCAGAAAACGGGAGGCTTCTTCTCTTGTCGGAAGATCGGTGTCGTGGTTTTGGCCGCCGATATTGATATTGTCTCCACTGGTGAGCGCAGTCGTCACTCGCATCATGTCGCTTTGCGTGGAATTTGAGGAAGGGTTCTCTTTATCGTAGCCGAGAAGGTCCTCTTCGAAATCCGATAAACCGTCTTTGTCCGAGTCATCCGGAATTTGGATACGCGTGTAGACAGGTCCGTTGCTGGCATCGAATTGAACCGTGATGACTCCGCCATTGGGAGTGGCAGCCGCTTCAATGGCCGTCCAGCCGATGAAGTCGTTGCTAGTTTCCGCAACGTAGAGCTGTCCGGCGGGAGCATGCCAGCGGAGAGTGAGCATACCGTTTTCGAATGCGGGAGGGTCCGCTCTGAAATAGGATTGGGGATCGAATGGGTTGGTGCCATGGAGGCTTTCCTGAAGGTTAGAGACTCCATCTTCATCGGTATCTTCCAGAGGCAGCAATGCTTCCGCGGAATAGTGCTTCTCCCAAATGTCGCTCATGCCGTCTCCATCGAGATCGAT
>JBCCZW010000247.1:0-6629 GCA_039186805.1 Verrucomicrobiota bacterium | reverse complement strand
TCGTCCAATCGAAGAGCGTTCCCCAGTCTTCATGGGAAAAAATGAGCTGATCGTAGGTCCGCTTGACCCCCAACCTCATTTCCGCCTCTACTAAGATTCCATTGGTTCCGTAGGTATGCATTACCTTCAAGCAATCCGCGCCTTCGATGCGTATCAGCTTGGGTTCTTCCTCCACCGTACAAATGGTCGCGGACACCATGTTGTCGCCGTAAACGATGGGACCGTAGGTGATCGATCCGATACCGCCGGAGCCGCCCGCCAAAAACCCTCCGTAGGAACTCGTCGCCCAAGTGGAAGGAATGCAACGCATCTCATAACCCAACTTGCCCGCTTCGAGCTCAACTTTGCTCAATTTAACGCCCGCTTCGGCATTCAAAATTCCATCTTCCATCGAAATGATATTCTTCATCTTCGAGAAATCCAGTATCGCTCCGCCATAAAGAGGAATTAGCTGTCCGTAGTTTCCCGTACCTCCTCCTCGTATTTGTATGGGTACTGAGTGCTTATATAATAACGAGATCACCTTTAGCAGCTCTTCTTTAGTCGTTATCATAACGGCGAAATCGGCTTTCTTCTCCTCAAGCTGCCGCTTGAGCACAGGAGAATACCAATAGAAATCCTTGGAAAGTTTTTGAAGCGACTTCTCGCGAAGAATAATCTGTTCCTCCGATACGATCCCTTCGAGTTCTTCTAGAACGCCCGTCAAATCTGATGATGCCATAACCATGCAACACTCCTAGCAGATTCTTTACCATTCGGCATCCTTCATGCTGATGGACAACTAATAGCTAAAAGAGTATCCAGTATTCGCGTTCAAACGGAGAAAATGATCTTCGAGTTTACGGTTTCGACCATCATCTCGATAAACCTCCGGCAAGTGTTCCGACTATCGTGCAATGGAATTTGGGACCAAAGAACGCGCCAGCGCCCTTCCTTTGGGTCTATTGGTCACTCTCTAGAAATCCTTAGCTTCAAGGCGTTTCCCTATGGTTGATGTTCTCAAAACTTTCTCGCTCCACGATCTCGCGATAGACAGCTACGCGGGCGACTTGCTTGCCGCAGAGGATCCGACGCTCGAAGACGTAAAGCAACGCAGCGCAGCGGCCGGTCTGCCTGGGATTCAGCTCACGCGACAGGACGCTCGCCATCTGGCCTTCCTCCTTCAGGCCTGCCAAGCAAAACGCGTTCTCGAGATCGGTACGCTCGGGGGTTACTCCGGTCTTTGCATCGCCCGCGAATTGCCGGAGGATGGGCACCTGTACACCGTCGACATCGAGGCGAAACATCTCGAAGTGGCGAAGGAAACATTCGCCAAATCGGGGTTTGGCGAAAAGGTCACTTGCATCGAGGCAGCGGGCCTGGACGGCTTCGCAAAGGTAGCTGAGGCGGGTCCGCTCGACTTCATTTTCCTGGACGCCGATCGAGAGCGCTATCCCAAGTATCTCGAAATGGCTGCAGATTCGCTTCGATCCGGCGGCATGCTGGTCGCCGATAATACTTTTGCCTATGGCCGCCTGCTGGATGAGCCGGCAGACGAAGCAGAAGCCGCCCTGATCGCCGGCTGCAAGGAATTCAACCAAGCGATTCTCACCCACCCCGACTTTACCGCCACTATTCTCCCAACAGGGGAAGGCCTAACCGTCGGCGTAAGGAAATAGCCACTACGCGAACACGTTCTTCCTATGTTCATAAAGATAGCAGACTTCGATATTGAAAGCTCTTGGGCCAACCATAGCTGGAGCAAAATCTATGAGTGGCCTCAAAAAGAGAACGCCTTAGTCATTGTGCCCCTCTTCGGCTTCGCAGATTGGGGACTGGGCCACGTGCTCGACATCGAGGAAATCATAGGCAGCGCCCTGATCAATAAGGCCATTGAAGAAGCCGATCTCGGTAAGGGTATCTTGGTGACGCCGCCAATACGCTTCCAACCGCAGCCCTTTTCCAACGCAGCCTTCGCGATCGATTTCGAAACCGCATACGACTTGGTCGACAGCATTTTGGAGAGCATCAAGATCACCGGTTTTAAAAAGGTGATTTTATTCAACACGGGTCCTTACAACGAGCAATTTACCGACATCATGGGTCGCGACATGCGCATCAAACACGCGCTTCAGATGTTTTGCGTCAACCTTAGCGGGCTGGGCCTCGATCTGCATCCCAACCGGCAAGCCTCCGCCATGGGCATGGGCAGCGCCAACAAGGGACCGGTCTTTTCAGCCGATCTCGAAAATGCCCGACTGTTGGCCTCATTTCTGAAATCGGAAGCCAGCTCCGTATCCAGCGCCCCAATACCCAACGATGCCTACGAACCCGGAGCGCCCAAAACCTGTCAGCCATTGCCTGGAGTCGCAAGCCTCGAAGAAGCCGCGGAAAAAGGGCCCGAAATTCTCGCCGAGGCAGGCAGCCACTTCGCTCGCCTCCTCTTGGAAATCGATGCTCGCCCCCCTCTCCCGAACGACGGAGCCATCACCTTTAAAACGGGCTACGCCCCGGCAACCACATGAGCTTTCCAAGCTATCGCAAGTTCTACCTCCCGGCCTTCTCGAAAGAGGAAATCGCTGCCATTCCAGACAAGCAAGACGCCTTGGTGATTATTCCTACCGGCGCCATCGAGCAACACGGCCCTCAACTACCAGTGGGTGTCGACGCCATCATGGGTCAATCCTGGCTCAGCCTTGCCTTGGATAAAGTCGCGCCTGATACGCCTGTCTATGCGACTCCCCCAGTGACTATCGGCAAGAGTAACGAACACGTCGGCTACCCAGGCACTCTTTTTGTATCCGCAAAGGTCTTACGTCGCCTAGTGTTCTCTATCTTCACTCAGTGCTACGAGTGGGGCTTCCGCAAATACGCATTCCTCAACACCCACGGAGGAAACATGTCGGTCGTCCGCGCCTGCATGCAGGAATTGATGGCGCAAAAAGAAGACATCACGGTTTGCTTTCTCAGGTCCGGCTACAGCCCGCCCATTAGCAAGCAAGAAGCCACTTTCGGATTCCATGCGAACCAAGTAGAAACCGCCTGGATGATGGCGGTTACAGAAGATCACCAACTTGTGGATACCACCTACCTTCCCAAAGAGTATCCGGGCTCAGTTGACGATCCCGCTGAGTTAAGGGCGGAATGCGCTCCTGCGACCTACTCATGGGTCACCGCCGATATTTCGGATTCCGGAGTGATTGGAGACTCCAGCATAGCCACGCTTGAAGACGGCAAAGAGTGGATGGAGAAAGGCTCAGCCGCCTTAGCCGAGACAATAATGGACCTATGCAAATGAGCCTAAAGCAGTGGATTCCCGGCTCTTTAGCAGCTCTCAGCCTATTACTTCTCGGATGCAGCCAAGAGGGCATCAAAGGTTCAACCTCCTCGGAAGACCAAGACCGCACCTACATCCTTCAAACGGATTGGTACGCCCAACCCGAGACCGGGGGATTCTTCCACGCAGCCATAGAAGGCTTCTACGAGCAAGGCGGCTCAAAATTCGAGGTACGCCCAAGCACCCCTAAAATGATAAACGCTCAAATGGTTGCCTCGGGAGAAGCCGACTTCGGTATCACCCGCATCGAGGACATCATGATGGCCCGAGCTAGAGGCATGCCTTTAGTGGCTATCTCAGTATATTTCCAAAAATCTCCCCTCGCTTTGATGCTGCATGAGAGCAATCCCGCTCAGTCGATCGCGGATCTCGACGGAGAAACCGTTATGCTTCAAATGGGCAAGCCCTTTCACAGTTGGATCGAGCGGCATTTCGATATCGAGTTGCGAGCGATCCCTCACGACTACGGTATTCAGCGATTCGTTACGGACGCCTCGAAGGAATTCATCCAACAAGCTTACTTAACCAACGAACCCTACTCCGTCGCCAAGGCCGACGTAGAAACCAAGCTGTTTCCGCTCGGCGATGCAGGCTACCAAACCTTCTTATGCCTCTACACCACCGAAGAGATGATACAAACCCAACCGGAAGTGGTACAGATTGCCGTCGAAGCCTCCGCTAGAGGCTGGAGGGATTATCTGACTAGTGATCCATCGAAAACCCAAGCGAGGCTGATGGAGCTCAATCCCGTTTTAAAGCCTGATCATGTCAACTGGAGCCGTCAGCAAATCATAGACTACCGCCTCGTTCTGGGAAACCACTCCTGGGACGATCCGTTCAACGCCATCGACGTCCAACGCGCCAAGATTCAATTCGAGCTGCTCCGAGACATGAAAATTGTGCCTGCCGATTTCGATTGGGAAGCATCCTTCACTGACGCCTTTCTCTCTCAAGATTCATAAAACGAAAACTCTGTAGCTCGCATGACGGAAGATCATTTCATTAAGTTATCGGAAATCGTTCCCTCTGACTGTATCGTCAGAGAGGATACAAAGGTTGAAAAGTACTCTAAAGACTACGCATGGTTCTCCCCAATTCTTAAACGGGAGTTAGCCGATAAAAAAGCGGACGCAGTTGTACTCGTCCCCGATCGCGACGCGCTTATCGAAATCATCCGCTGGTGCTACCAAGAAACGATCCCGGTCACCATACGCGGAGGTGGAACGGGCAATTATGGCCAGTGCACTCCCCTCTTCGGCGGCTTGCTCTTAGAGTTAATGCAGATCGATCGGATCATCTCGGCTGCCGATGGCGAGATGACGATGGAACCAGGCGTTCGCATCTTCGATCTGGAAAACGAGGCCCGGAAACACGGCATGGAAATGCGCTGCATGCCTTCTACTTGGGTCAAGTCCTCCATAGCCGGATTCATCTGCGGGGGCTCGGGGGGAATCGGATCCATAAGCTACGGCGGCACTGCTAACGGGGGAATGGTGAAGCAACTCAAGATCCTCACCCTCGAAGCGAAACCGCGCATCCTCTCTTTTAGCGAAGACGACTGCTTGCCGGCCATCAACACCTACGGGACAACCGGCGTTGTAGTTGAACTCACCCTACGCATGGCGTCGAAGCGCCAATACGATCAGCACATTTTCACCCACTCCGATTTCGATCTTCTCTTCAAATGGTGCCACAAGATCGCCAACGATTCCTCTTACCCCAAACGACTCGTCACCTTTTTCGAGGACGCCATTTCCGCGACTTTCGCTCCGCTGGCTAAGCAGATCCCAAGCGACGAGCATTCCGCGTTCATTCTGGTCGACGTCGCCCATTCAAAGAGACTGATAGAAGACGCTGAACATTCAGGGATCAAGAGCGTTCACTTCATTGATGCAATTGAACCCTTGCGGCCTCCTTACATCACAGACTACACCTGGAACCACACGATGCTCTGGCTCTACAAAGCCAATCCCGACTGGACGTATTCTCAAATCGACTACGGCGAGGATGCGCTTGATAAAATCCATGCTCTCAAGAAGAAATTTCCCGAAGAGATCTACACCCATATCGAGTGGGTCAAAGCGACCAGTAAGTGGAAAGGCGATGACGTCGTTCCCGGCGGCGGTCCCGCAATACTCTACTCTTCCGATGAACGCCTCGCAGAGATCAGCGAATACGCTGAATCAATCGGCTGCGCGGTGACGAGCCCGCACGTCTACCACCTGGAAGAAGGCTACTTCGAAGATTATCGAGATTCGAAAATGGCTCTTAAGGAACTGACCGACCCAGCAGGCATTCTCAATCCAGGAAAGATGTCAGCGTATCCAAAAAACCCCTTCGTTCAAACCGTTTCATAAGAGACGATCTTGGACTCTTTCAAAAAAGCTCGTCCAGGAAGTTGGTAAACATCTTCCAGGATCGCTGATCGGTCAACGCGTGGTACTCGGCTTGCCCAGGGCGATTGGCATTAAGATCGGTAAAGGCGTGAACCTGACCGCCAAAATGAACGAGCTGCCAATCCGCTTCTGCCGCCCTCATTTCACCAATGAAATCAGAAACATCGCTATCCGGAATGCTCGGATCTTCGGAACCATGCAAAACCAACACCTTCGGCTTGACCTCGCCCGCCCCCGTAGCCGGCAGAGGCGTATCGAGCGCGCCATGCATAGAGATCACGCCCAGCACTGGCGCGGATATTCGAGCAAGCTCGAGCACGCACATCCCACCAAAACAATAGCCCAGAGCGGCAACGCGCTCTGAATCAACTTCAGGCAAACCAGTAAATTCCTCCAAAGCCTTTAGGGCCCGCTTTCTGACCAATTCTCGATTCTGCTTCAAAGCCCCGATCACTTCCATCGCCTCTGGATGCGTTTGCGGGCGGGTGTCCTTACCGTACATATCGACCACCATCACGGGATATCCTAGGCTTGCGTAGACCTCCAACATTTCCTCCCAATACGCGTTCGGCCCCCAGAGATTCGGGAACACGAAGAGGGCCGGTTTGGGAGAATCGGTAAAGGGCGGAATCCAGCAGGGGCATTCGAATTCCAAACCGTCATGAGAATAAGAGACTAAACTTCGCATAAACCCCACATCAGCAGATTTCATGACAAGTATTTCACCCATACCTAAACTCCAGCTTCGCGCACTATTCATAAATTCTATTCATAAATGAATGAATTTGATCGATAATTGTAGCATTTTGCGCGTTTGCCCAAATTTCACCGACAGCATTAGCAAAACCGAAAATAAAATTCGAAATACTTTATCTTTTTCTACCCGACCCTTCAAATTACCATATATTAAGTAGTAT
>JBCCZW010000246.1:0-6629 GCA_039186805.1 Verrucomicrobiota bacterium | reverse complement strand
TGCGCCACGAAGTGACGCCCAATAATTGCGACGAATTACGCATCAGCTTGAGCTTCAATTACGCACTCGCCGACGACTGGGACAGCGGTCGGGTTGTCGTGCGCGCTAGATTGGAAGCTAGCGCTCTTGTATTCGAAGTCGAGGATACTGGAATGGGCATCTCCGCTCACGACGAGAAAATGATATTCGAACCTTTTCGCCAAGCGAAGACGAGTGGATTTAAGCGTAATGAAGGTTCTGGTTTAGGCTTAGCTATCAGCAAGCGATTAGCCAGATTGATGAGTGGTGATCTGAAGTACGCTAAGTCGATTACGGGCGGGAGTCTATTCCAGTTTCGAATGCCAATGGTGGAAGCCGAGCGCGTTGGTCAAGAGGTGGTTGATGAGTCGAAAACAGCGACCGAGGTATCTGGCGTCGCGCGTTCAGGGAAGAGAATTCTGGTGGTCGAGGACAACCAGCTTAACGCAGACATCATTTCCCATTTCCTGAGGGATTACGGTTTCGAATTCGAAGTCGTCGACGATGGGCGAAAGGCAATCAACGCGTATGAGGATGGCAAATACGATTTGATACTCATGGACATAATGCTTCCTGAGGTGAACGGCTATGAAGCGACGGAAGCTATTTTAAAGAAGAAGGCAGATAAGGTCGCCTTGCCGATCGTGGGGGTGACGGCGAAGGTTTTTCGCGACGACCGCCAAAGATGTTTGGATTCCGGTATGGTCGAAGTCATACATAAGCCGGTAGATTTCGATTTGCTGCGGAGTACCCTTGATAGGTTTTTGTTTTCCTCCGAATCCCGAGAGGGAATGGAAGCGTACCTATTTGAATCGAATCCCAATGTTTCGAATGCTCCAATGAAGAAATGCGGAGTAGTGGAATTGCGGATACTGTCGGAATACTTGGACCGAATGGGAGCGGAGTCCGGCAAGAAAGCGGTGATCGACAAGTATCTAATTTCAGTGAGCGGGATGCTTAACGAGTTGCAGGAGTCTGCGGATAGGGAAGACCACTCTGAATTCGAGCGTCTGGCCCACTCGATCAAGGGGTCAGCGGGTTTGGTGGGCGCCTGGGATCTTCAGGATATGGCCAAGGGGGCGGAGATG
Organism: Verrucomicrobiota bacterium; assembly: GCA_039186805.1. Lineage (GTDB taxonomy): Bacteria > Verrucomicrobiota > Verrucomicrobiia > Opitutales > Opitutaceae > JBCCZW01. The sequence goes on along the minus strand of JBCCZW010000246.1, from coordinate 5,523 downwards.
GCTGCGTCAGCCTCAGGCGATTCATTTCGCCCCGGTCACTGGGTGACGTTGGTAAGGGAGTCCTTCAAGCTGGTGGAGCGTAAGATCTATTCCTTTTCACCAAGCGACTTCGATGTGAGTTGATTGCTGAAGGTAGTGCTCGAGGCGCTCGATGCAGTGGGCGATGCGGTGTTTATCGGCGTCGATTTCGCTCAGGCTTGTATTGAGAACGTGTTTAGCGGTTGCAGCATCTGGACTGGCGAGTTGGGAATACCATTCCGCGTTGATGGGGTAGCCTTCGTCTCGACAGTAAAGATACACGCTCTTGAGGTAAGCGGCTTCGGGAAAGTTAGTGTCCTGCCAGGCATCAAGCGACCGGATGGCGAGTTGGTAGAGCGATTTAGCGTTTTCTTCATGTATGGGATTGCGAACGATCAGTTTGGCGAAACGCATGGCGAGCTTGAAGGCTTCGTAGTCCTCAGCGATCTTGGTACGGCGACTTCGGAGATCGAAGTCTTTGAAAAAGCAAGCGCCGGATTCGTTCTTATCTTCCGCCGTGAACTCGCCGTCGTCAAAAAAATCGATGTGGTTAATCGTGTTTGATTTGCTTGATATCCGCTTCAGAACGAGGCGTTTTCCGATTTCCGGCGAGAGAACAGTGTAGCCATTGAATTTTTCGCTTCGCTTTTCTTGTCCAAGAATGATGCCGGTGAAAACGATGGGTTGAGAGGGCATGGCGAACTCTATTCGGTCTTGGGGAGCGCGCTGGTCTCGGTCGCTTCAGCGGGTATCCAATCTGGCACGACGGCGCCGCCGGATATGATGAGCTTCATTCCTTCGCCGACCGTCATATCGAGAAAGGTAACGTCCTTCCGCGGAAACATCACAAGGAAGCCGCTGGTGGGATTGGGCGTTGTGGGAACGAAAATGTTGATGAGGTCGTCTTCAGTCCGTTTCTGAATTTCGCCTTTGGCAGATCCTGTGAGAAATCCGATGGCCCGAGACCCGGGACGGGGGAATTCGATGAGAACGACTTCTTGGAAGACGGCTCGGTTTTGGGAGCTGAAGGTGTCGACGATCTGCTTGACCGAGGTATAGACGGTGTTGACGACCGGGATATTGTTGAGGACTTTGTCTCCCAGGCTGATGAGATATTTCGCCATGACATAGCGAGAGAGGTAACCGAGGACGGTCACGATCGCGAGTACAATGAGCGTGGCGATGATGTTCCAGAAGAGCGCGAGTTCATCAGCGGTCAGTACATCTTGAGGTACGAATGCAAGGACTTCGTCTTTGAAGCTGCCGCCGATCTTCACGATGAACCAATTGAAAAGGAAGATTGTGACTCCGACAGGCAGTACGATGACGAGGCCTGCAAAAAATGCTTTTCTGAGAGACGAGAACATAGCCAATTTTACTGATTCTGAATGACTTAAAGCCTTTGATGGCGAGAGTAAAGCGAGCGGATGGGAATGTTTTTAGGGACTGACGCTTTCGTTCCAAAAAAGGATTTGATCGGCGGCTTGCGGACGTGTCATTGTAGCAGGTTAATGCAGTTACGCGGGGCAAATCGTTTGTATTCTAGGGGTTCGTTGAGGCAATGGTATTGGCGCATGGAGTTTGGCTGGGAGGCGCAGTTCTCGATGGATGCATTAAAGCGAGGCAGGCGGCTCTACAAGAAGGGATCGATCCGGGAAGTTTCGCTATCGACCGATGATGCGATTATGACCTGCAAAATCGAAAAGGTGGAAAATTACTCGGTGATCGAGTGGGAAAATGGGAAGATGAACATTCGCTCCTCGACAGCAGATGAGTTGTTCGCAGAGGCGATTGCGGTGGCGGGTCTGCTGGAGATCGAGGAGCTGCTCGCAGACGAGGATTTAAGCTTACTCGATATCAATACGGTTATCGAGGTGGAGACAGAGGAAAAGGAGCTCACCGAGGAGGAAAGCAAAGAGAAGGACGAGGCTCGAGAAGGTTCGTCGCGCATGCTCCATCTCGTGCTGGATACGCATTTCAAGGGGCTTATCTGCGAAGCGTATTGGCTGACCGAGGACGGAGTCCGTTCGCCCGCATTGAGAGTGGAGGATGGGACTCCCAATGCGGAGGACGGTGAGGAAAGAGGTCGGTTGATTACTTTAGCCGCGAGAGCGCGAAAGTCTCATTTCAAGTACTCTCCGGAATTTAACGGGTACTTGCTGGAGAACCTGCATGAGATTCCGTTTTTCATCCACAAGGTTTGGCCGACTTGGAAGAAGGCCTTTTCTACCGAAGAGCGGGAGTATGTCGCGAATATTAAGGAGAACTTCACGGAGCTAAAGGTATCGGCCAAGGCTGGGATGACTGCTAAGGGCGGCTTGAACGTACAATGGGTGGTAAATTCTGGCGGAAGTGTTTTGAGCGAGGAGCTCGCGCATCAGTTAATGAATGGCGCTGCGTCACCCCTTTTGATTCCTGAATATGGGATTGTGAAGCTCTCCGCCGAGTCGCGTAAGACGCTTGGTAAATGGGAGGAAATGGTTGAGGAGAACCAAGGGATGGAGTTTCAGCCCTATCAACTCTTTTCGCTGTTTCCGGACGGGGCTGAGAATTTGACGCTCGATGAAGAGTTACGAGCATGGCGTGATGCTCTGTTTTCGGAAGAGGCAGAATCGACGGAGTTGCTCGCCTGCTTAAGACCGTATCAGGTTCTTGGAGTTGAGTGGATGAGGCGCTTGCTCTCTCGGGGGTGTCATTGCTTGCTGGCGGATGAAATGGGCTTGGGCAAGACGGTGCAGATCATCGCTTTGCTGAAGAGCCAGCTAGTAGAGGGAGATCGTGTTTTGGTGGTTTGTCCTGCGAGCGTCGTTCCCGTTTGGCTGTCGGAATTCGAGAAGTTCGCTCCGGAGTTTCGCGTATCCAAATTTGAGGGACGCGCGGGTGAAATACAGAAGGGCGAGTGGCAGGTGTTGGTATCGAGTTACGCTCAGTTAAGAAACCGAATCGATCGGATTGAGAAGCGAGAGTTTGCATTTTCGATCCTTGATGAAGCCCAATTTATCAAAAACCCGGATGCGAAAGTGACCCGTTCGTGTTTTCGAATTAAGGCTTCTAAGCGTATTGCTCTGACGGGTACGCCGATTGAGAATAGACCTTTGGATATTTGGCCGGCATTTCGCTTTTTGATGCCTGGGCTTCTTGGTTCCCGCTCGAATTTCGAAGCGGCGATGCAAGGAAACCCTGGCGCGTTCAAGTCTAGGCTCAAGACGCAGATTACTCCGTTTATGCTGCGGAGAACGAAACGTGAAGTCGCCAAAGACCTTCCGGAGAAGATACTGATTGATCAGAAGTGCGGCATATCGAAACTGCAGGCAGCGGAGTATGCTCGGATTTGTTCTAACGGTATTCAGAAATTGGGAAACGACCTCGGGAGCGCTCTTAAGCAAAATCGCTTTGCTGCTTTGAGCTTGCTGACACGTTTGCGTCAAGCGAGTTGCGATCCGCACCTACTGCCCTGGGTGGAAGCCGACTTGGAATCGAGCGGCAAGCTGATGATGTTGCTCGAGAAATTGATAGAGGTATTGGGGACGGGACACAAGGTCGTCATATTCAGCCAGTTCGTCCGCTTCTTGAAGCGGGTCAGGGAAATGGTCGAGGTGTCTTTCCCGGAGTTGCCTATCTTCGAGTTGACGGGTTCGACTAAGGATCGCCAGACGCCAGTTAGGGAATTTCAGGAGTGCAAGGAGACGGCCGCGATGCTTGTCAGTCTCAGGGCTGCCGGCACGGGTATTACGCTCAATTCTGCGGATTACGTTTTTCTTCTGGATCCTTGGTGGAATCCTGCGGTAGAGAACCAAGCGATTGATCGGGTGCATCGTATTGGTCAAAAGAATACGGTTTTCGTCTATCGTTTGATCGCCGAGGGTACAGTGGAGGAGAGAATTCAGGATCTGAAAAGAGAGAAGAGCGAATTGTTTGAGAGCATTGTTCAGGATTCAAAGTCTGGTCCCGATCAGATGGCTCAGCAGTTTAAGAGTTTGGAAGCTTTACTTGTGTTGGCTGGCTCGAATGCACAGTCAAAAAAGAAGGGATAGCGATGGCACTCTTCGACGCGCACTGCCATTTGCAGGATGAGCGATTGGTCGGGATTCGCGACTCGCTTTGGGTGGGTTACGAGGAAGCCAAGGTCTCGCAAGTGGTCGTCAATGGGACCTCTGAATCCGATTGGGAGTTGGTTTCAGCCTTAGCGAAGAAAAACAAAGTCGTGAAGCCCTCTTTCGGAGTCCATCCTTGGTTTGTTCATACGCTATCAAGCGGATGGCGTGAACGATTGGAGGAGCTTTGGCAGAACCCCGATGCAGCGGTGGGCGAAATAGGCTTTGATCGTTGTAAGGAACCTTATGACGTCGAGCTGCAATGGGAAATTTTTTCGTGGCAGTTTGATCGGGCAACTCGCTTGGAAAAGCCGGTATCTATCCATTGCTTGAAGGCGTGGGGCATTTTGAGTGAAAACCTAAAGGCGAGGCCAAAGCCGGAAAGGGGTTTTTTGCTGCACTCATTTGGCGGTTCGATGGAGATCGCCCGGAGGTTTGAAAGGATGGGGGCTTATTTTTCGTTTTCCGGATACTTCGCTTCGGAACGGAAACTGCATCTGCAGGAAGTGTTCAAGCAATTGCCGATCGACCGAATATTGATCGAGACTGATGCTCCTGACATGAGAGGGCCGGACGTGGTTGCTCCGGTTCCTTTTGGGGGAGACGAAAAGGGAAACCACCCCTTGAATCTCCTCTCGATATACGATTACTTCGCGGCACTGCGCGGGATGGATCGCCTGGAACTCGTGGATAGGGTGGCGAGCAATTTTCGAAGACTCTTCACTTGAAGCTCTTCAAGTAAACTTAGAGCTGGTTTTTGCTTGCTGATGCACGGAGCAAGGATTGGATGAGTCCTTCTGGCGATTACCCCATTCAAATATCGCCTAAAGATTCCTTCTTAGCCATATACACTACTTCCTGCCTCTATGAGTCAATCTTCCCCCGAAGACGCTTCCAATGCCTCCCAGGACGCATATGGAGAAAGCTTATCTCGTTTCTGGAAAGGAAACGTCAAACTGATGCTCGGACTACTTTTCGTCTGGGCTCTGGCTGGTCTCGGTTGCGGCATCCTTTTTGCGGATACGCTCAACGAACATAAAATAGGGGGGTATCCTCTGGGGTTTTGGTTTGCTCAGCAGGGCAGCATAATCGTCTTCGTTTTGCTGATACTCGTCTTTTGCATCGTGATGAACAAGCGTGATCAGGCTCATGAACGGGAGAACGAAAAGTTCGATTCAAAGTCTGGAGGCGGCATATGAGCGTGCTGGCGTGGACCTGGGTTTTCGTTGGGGCGACTTTTTCGCTATACTTGTATATCGCTTGGCGTAGTCGAGTGAGGGATACAAAAGGGTTTTATGTGGCTGGACGAGGGGTTCCGGCCTACGCCAATGGGATGGCAACTGCGGCAGATTGGATGAGCGCGGCCTCGTTTATTTCGATGGCAGGCTTGGTTTCCACGATGGGGTATTCG
>JBCCZW010000245.1:0-6682 GCA_039186805.1 Verrucomicrobiota bacterium | reverse complement strand
CGGGCGACCCCAGAGAGAAAACGGAACCCTATAACACCGGCTTGGATCATCCTGATATCACGGGACACAGCGAACCCTCTATCGTCGGGACCTCGGTGAGACTCTGGAGGAGCGAGAATTTGGCTGAGTGGGAGGATATGGGCGTTGTTTTTACGATGGACAAAGGGTATTGGGCAAAAGCGGATAAGGCAGCATTTGATACCGTTCCGCAGCGAGATTGGAGACTCTGGGCTCCCGAAGCGCATTTTATCAATGGAGACTGGATAATCGTCCATACTTCGCCTGCCCCCGTTAAAGGCGGGGCGAATTTCGCTGTTTTCAAAGGCGAAGGTTTTATGGGACCGATAGAGCACCCGATGGAGGCGGTTATGAAGAGGAGACACGACCCGAGCATCTTCCAAGACGATGACGGCACGGCCTATCTGCTCTGGGGAAATACTTGGATAGCGCCATTGAATGATGGATACAGAGGGTTTGCGAAAGAACCTATTCGCATTGATCCTCAAGACCGACGCATTGGACATGAGGGAGCAACTCTGAGAAAAATTGGCGACAAGTATGTTCACTTTGGAACAGCTTGGTCGACGGACAAGATGCGTAAGGGTACTTACAATATGTACTATTGCGAAGCGGATCATCCATTGGGGCCGTACGGACCTCGAAAGTTCGCAGGGAGATTTCTGGGGCACGGGACCCCATTTATCGACAAAAAGGGACAGTGGTGGTGTACGGCTTTTTTTAATGCGAATGTTCCGCCGATCTCTAGAGACGCCGCGTTGAGGCCTAGCGTGGGAGATGACGCGAATACGATCAACGAGCAAGGAACCACGATCGTACCTCTTGAAGTCCGCGTTTTAGAAAATGGAGAGATCTTTATCCGCGCAAAGGATCCGGCGTACCGGAATCCAGGACCGGAGGAAGCGGAGAAATACGAGCGGTTCTAATTGGAACCGTGGCAGAAGCCGTGAAATCGGCGCCCAGAGAAATGCGTCCTTGTTTGAGGTTCCGCGCGTTCTGGGTACATCTGCTTGAATCGACAAATAAAAGCGGCTGGACCTCATTGAAACGAAGGGCTAGCTCTCTTGTCTTAGTTGCTTATGAACAGTTGGTTTTCAAGGATGGTTTTCGGTTCGGCTGCGGTCGTAGGACTTTGCGTTTCCGCGGTGGCGGAGCCAGTGAGCATTTGGATCAGCTCGCAGCAGGATAAATTGTACTATGACGATATGGTGAAGCTGTATCAGGAGCAAGTGGATGCGGATTTCGAGGCGGAGGTACAGGCCTTTGGCTTTAGGGAGATGCCAGACAAGCTGGCTGTGGCTTTTCGCACCGGGGTAAACGCTCCTGATATTGTGCAGCTGGACGAGGTTTTCTTCGGCATGTACCTCCAGGAAGATACGCCGTTTGTGGACTTAACGGATCGGGTAGAAAAGGCAGGCTTCAAGAATGATTTCATGCCGCAGCGACTGAAGCTATTTAGCCATCAAGAGAAGATCCTGGGATTGCCGCAATCGCTGAGCGCTATGGTGATTTACTACCGCCGCGATTTGTTTGAGGAGTATGGCTTGGTGCCCACTATGTTCTCCACTTGGGAGGGAATGATGCACTATGGAGGGCAGCTCGCGGAGCAAGGACAGGCCTTTTTGGCGATGGACCCGAGCTATTTTGGCATCTTCCTTCGTCAGCGAGGGGGAAAACTCTTCGATGAGGATGGGAACTTTCTGCCGGATATGGAGCTTGCTGCCGATACCTTGGAAAAAATGACGGAACTGACCGCGAGTGGGGTTGGCTTGATGCCGGACCGAGCGAGTATTTTCGATCCTGTTTTTTTTGGGGGTGACGTGGAGAACAACGAGATAATGGCGATCATGGGGGCCGATTGGTATGGTTTGGACATGATTCAGCAGTTCTCTTCTCACATGGCGGGCCAGTGGGGCATCATGCCTTTGCCGATCTGGGAAGGAGACGAGGCGGCGCGGCGCACCTCGACTTTTGCGGGGCAAGGCTTAGTAATCTACAAGGGAAGTAAACAAGTCGATCGGTCCTGGGAGTTCATGAAATGGGTGATGACCGATAGGGAGGCCAATGCGCGGCGCTTTCTCCGGGGCAACAGCTTTCCAGCCTACAAGCCCTCGTTTGAGGATCCACGTTTGATGGAGGCATCGGCATTCTTTGGGGGCGATTCGATGGGACGGCTTTTGACCAATCTGGCGTATGAGGTGCCGGAAGTGGCCATGAATGCGAAGCGACCCATGGCGGTCTTTATGATGCGGGAAGGTATGCTGAATGGCGCTTTGATGGGCGAGCAAACCGCAGAGGAGGCGCTGCAAGCCTTGAAGGGAGCCTTGGAGAATGCAGGAGGACCTCCTCAAGAGTAGTTGATTTTTGGATGCGGATTAGCTCCGTCAGTTCAATCTTTCCATGGGGGCGGTTCTGGTTGGCCGCTCCCTTTTTCTTGTGCGCGGTAGCGTTTTGGGCGGTGCCGCTGGGCAAGGGCCTGTGGATGAGCATGCAGTCGGATTCCTATTGGGGGGCCACTCATTTCGTCGGCTTAAAGCACTATGCGGACTTGCTTGAGGATTCGCGCTATTGGAAGGCCTTTGGGAATACGTTTTGGCTGGCGACTTGGGTAACTTCCCTGACATTGGGCTTGGCGCTTGTATTTGCCGCGGGGATACGCGCTTCGGCGAAGTGGCTGAGAGCTCCCTTAAGCTTCGCCCTTATGGCGCCGGGGCTTTGTCCTCCGGCCGCGATGGGTATTCTTTTCCTGCTGCTGTTTCACGGAAGGGCGGGTTTACTGAACCAATGGTTCGTTTCTCCTCTCGGATTGGAGCCGATCAATTGGCTGTCGGATCCAGGCTTCGTATTGCCTGCGATCATCCTGCAGTCCGTTTGGCGGTGGGCAGGCTTCATGAGTTTTTTCGTAGCGAGGGCTTGGGATGCTCTACCGCGCGACGTGCTGGAGGCCGGGGCTCTGGATGGGGCCTCGGCTTGGAGCGGGTTCTGGCGTATTCGTTTTCCTATGATGCGGCCGACCGTTCTGTTTTGCGGGCTGTATTTGATCGTTGATTGCGTGTCGCAATTCGCGGGGTCTTACGTGCTGCTAGGGGGCTCTGGTGGAACGAATGATTCCGGATTGCTTCTCGTATCATACAGTTACCAAAAGGCTTTTCAGGGGAGCGGTTTCAGTAGCGCAACAGCGGTAAGTCTATCGATTGTCCCTTGGATACTAGGGCTTGTCGCGCTGCTGAGCTTTGTTCCCAAGGGTATCCTGAAAGGAGGCAATAAGTGAGGGCGAGCAAAGGAGTGGTTTGGCTCTCCAGTTTTTTGATGGTCTTAGCCGCGTTTGTATTCATGTATCCCTTTATTTGGATGTTTGCGGGGAGTTTTAAATCGAATCTCCAGATTTTCGATACGCAGAGTTTCTGGCCGAATCGTTGGAACGGGGAATGGTTTGAGGCGTTGTTTTCTGGAAAGTACTTCGATTTCTGGCGGAGCTTGAGGAATTCGTTTTTCATTTCCGCATTGCAGGCGCTGGCAGCTACCTTTCTGGCATCGATGGCGGGTTACGCTTTGGGGATTGGTCGGTTTAGGGGAAGGGCGTTTTTGATTGGGGTGGCAGTAGCTTTAATCGTTTTACCTGTTCAAGCGTCTGCTTTACCGATGTTGGAATGGATTAACCGTATTGGACTCTTCGATACGCTTTGGGGAGCTGTGGTTCCAGGGTTAGCGAGCGGCCTGGGCTTGCTTTTCTTCACCAGGGTCTTCGCCTTGCTGCCTCGAGATCTATTAGATGCCGCTAGGTCTGAGGGCGCGGGAGATTGGAGAATCTTCATAATCTGTTTGCCTCTCGTGAGATCGTTTATGCTGGCTTACGGATTTTTGCACTTCGTGCTCGCTTGGCATGCCCATGTAATTCCGCTGTTGGTCTTGCACAGCGACGCCCAGAGAACGCTTCCTTTGAGTTTGGCCGCTTTGTCGGGAAACAGCATGAATACGCCTCAAGCAGTGATTCTGGCGGCTTCAAGTTTTGGGATGCTGGTGATGCTAGGCGTGTTTGGACTGCTGTATTCTCGACTGAAGACGGCGTTGAGCGAGTTTGCCGTTGGGTGACCTAAGGAGGGCGATTAAAGGGGGCTAAACGCGGTCGTACCTTCGTTTTTGAGGGTTGCATTTGGGTAGGAGTGCTTATTTTGTGCGCCTTTTCGAAATCTTTGGATCGTTATGAGAGAGCAACTCAAGGAACTACACAAAAGAGCCCGTCTGGATCGCGACACAGTGGCGACCAATGCGTATGGAGCCGCCTTGGCGGCTATCCAAGAAGGCGAAGTGCGCGAGAATACTGATTTCGATGAAGCGAAGGTGATTGCCGTCGTGGAGAAAGAAGCGGGAAAATTCAAGGAGTCCGAAGAGGCGTTTGCGAAAGCGGGTCGAGAGGACAAGGCGACGGAACTGAACAGATGCGTTGAGCTTTTGACGGCTTTGTTGCCTGCAAAGCTGGAGGAATCTGCTTATCCGGATCTTGTGGCTAAGGCGATTGCTGCTGTGGGAGCTGAATCGATGCGTGATATGGGCAAGGTCATGGCCGAGTTGAAGAAAGCCCACGGCAGCGCTCTTGACAGTCGAATCGCGTCGGGAGTGGTGAAGGAAGCGTTGACCTAAGTCGCCTATTCTCGCTCAGATGAGGCTTTTGAGGTCGGCAAGGTCGATCTTAGCATTGGCGGCTTCTGAGGCGTCGAAGATATCGCGGAGGAGTTGGCGTTTGCTTTCTTGGAGTTGTAGTACTTTTTCCTCTACGGAATCGCTGACGATTAGCTTGTAGCTCGTAACTATCTTGGTTTGCCCAATGCGGTGGGCGCGATCCGTAGCTTGAGCCTCGGCTGCAGGGTTCCACCAAGGATCGAAATGGATAACGGTATCGGCGGCAGTGAGGTTGAGGCCCGTACCGCCGGCTTTGAGAGAGATGAGGAAGAGGGGAATGTCCTCGCTCTCTTGGAAGCGATCGACTTCGGACATGCGATTTCGGGTGGAGCCGTCAATGTAGCAATAGGAAATCTCTTGGGCTTCGAGTTCTTGCTTGAGTAGGGAAAGGATGGATACGAATTGGGAGAAAACGAGCATGCGATGACCGCCGTCGATGGCTTCTTCTAGCAGTTCGAGAAAGGAATTGAGCTTTGCGGAAGTCTCCGCGGGGAGAGAGTCGTTGAGAATACGAGGATCGCAACAGGTTTGTCGGAGGCGTAGCAGCTGGGTGAGGGTTTTCATGCGGATCGCGCCCTCGCTGGCTCCAGACTTCTCGGCGGCGGCGATTTCGGTTTCCGCGATTTGGCGGGCCTTTTCGTAGGTGGTTTTCTGCTCGGGCGTCATATCGACGTAAACCACTTGTTCTATCTTCTCGGGAAGTTCGGGGGCGACCGATTCTTTTGAGCGTCGGAGAATGTAGGGCGCAGCTTGTTCTTGGATTCGCTTCTCGTGCCAGCGGCGTTCGTCGCCTCGAGCTCCGTTGGGGATGCCCTTCCAGCCCCCAGGCATGATGAAGTCGAGGAGCGACATAAGGTCTTGAATGCTGTTTTCCACGGGCGTACCCGTGAGAAGGATACGTCCTTGGGTTTGGAGAGCTGTGATCGCCTTGGCGTTGCGTGTGCGTCGGTTTTTGATGTGTTGAGCTTCGTCGGCAATAACGCAGAGGTAATCGATTGAAGATAGGAGTTCTTCGTCGCGAATGAGCGTGCCGTAGGAGGTGATGATGAGATCGTAGGCCCCGAGGGTTGGGGCGTCCTTGAGTCGTTGGGACCCATGGTGAACGAAGACTTTGAGTTCGGGAGCGAATTTAGCCGCTTCGCGTCTCCAGTTTTCGACGAGAGAGGCGGGGCAGATGACCAAGGAGACTTGGTCAGAGGTCAGAGGACGGGGATCAGGGATCAGTTTTGATGTTAGGCTTTGGACGTCCTTGACCTCACGGCCAAGGCTACGTTTTCCGGCGTCTGACTTCTGAGCTCTGATCACAGTGAGCAACGCGAGAGCTTGGAGGGTTTTACCGAGGCCCATGTCGTCGGCCAGGATTCCTCCCAGCTTGTGATTGAAAAGGTGATACAGCCAAGAAACGCCAACCTTCTGGTAGGGGCGGAGGATGTCTTCGAGAGTTTTGCTGAGGGGGGCGGGTTTGAGAGTGGATAAATCTTTGAGGGCTCGGCTGCGCTGCCGCCAGGTCGCAGGGGGCTTAAAGTTAGGGTTGATGCGTTCGAGCTCTTCTTCGACTTGAGGCGAGCTGGTGTACGGGATTTTGTAGGAACCGTTGTGCAGAAGCGGGGCATTGGGGTCTTGGGTGAGAACCTTTTGAGCGCCGTGGAGAGCTTGCAGCTTGTTTTGCTTTACGAGGAAGACCTTACCGTCGTTTTAAATGTAGCTTTTGCCTGAGTTGTGGCTTTGATTGATTTCTTGGTCGGAGGCTCCGCCGGCTTTGATGGAGAGGAATACCTTGTATCCGTTCTTCTCTTCGGAGACTTCCGTACTGATGCGGGCGTCCTTGATAACCTGGGTTCGCTGGTGGAAATTGTCTGTAAAATCGGCTCCCCAGACGTCTTCGAGGTTACCCCAGTGTCGTCCTAGAAAATTCAATACGTGGTGACGGTCGCGGAGCCACCATTTGCGGTTGGAGGGTTCGAGCTTAAAGCGGTAGTCTTGG
>JBCCZW010000244.1:0-6710 GCA_039186805.1 Verrucomicrobiota bacterium | reverse complement strand
CTACGCCGTATCTACCCAGCGAATACAAGTGCTCGCAAGGCAGCTCTGCTATCGAACGTTGTTTGGGATTTTATCTAAAGTTCGAAGCATTAACTAAGCGACGCTGCCACTAAGCCCGCAAACGCAGCGGCAGTTAACATGTTCAACACCCGCTCAAGCAGGCAGGATACATCGTAAAACTCAAGGCGACGCTATTTAATCTTGATGCTGTCCCCGTCCCTCCAGACTGACTGAATCAGCACCTTCTTCGCTTCCACTGGGATACCCCGCTCGTTACGGTACAGTTGACCCGAAATAAGGTCGACCGCCGCCCCTCCCATCGCTTCGTGGTTCTGATAGTAACCTGCCAGATGCGGACGGCTGGGCAAATAATAGAGCGAAGCCAGACCCACTTCATCGGGTATGCTCACCCCTTCCTCCTGCAACCATTCCATGGGTTCATCATCGATGCAGATAATCCCATCTGGCTTGCATTTGCCAAACCACTCCAAAAAAGTCTCCTTGCTCCAATTACCCGTTATAAACGGTTCAATCCGGCGCTTCCTCGAGATCAAGGCCTGGTAGGCTTGATACCCCGCCAGCCAGACATGCTTCACGTGGGAATCCTGAATTTCATTCATCGCCATCCCTACTCGCTTAAAGCCGCTTCGTTCCAAGCGCTCCAAGGCTCGCGTAATCGTCTCAAACTCGTCATTGCAAATCGAGTTGATGACCGGGCTCTTAAACGTGTTCTCCAAAGCCACTAAAGAGTGATCTTCCCACCTAAACTCGAAGTCCTTTAATGGATACGCCTCGGTCAAGGGAGCGAAAATAACGCCTCGAATCCCACGAGCGGCGAGGATACCATTAAGCCGCCGATTCGTAGTGTCCTCCGGCAAGAGCTTTATGTAGTCCAAAGTAAAGCCTAACTCATTCGCCCGAGCCTTTACCCCTTCATAGTAGAACCTCAGTGGCGTTCGCTTATCTTTCAACGCTTCCGCTACCGTCTTCGGCGCCACGAAACCAATCGTCGCCGCCGAAGCAGTCGTACGCTTTCCTCTTTGCACAGCCGACATCTGGGCCGTCACCAAAGGGTTCGCCCGATAGCCATGCTTTTCTGCTAAGGTCTTTACGCGCTCGCGCGTCTTTTGCGAAATTCGAGGGTGATTTCTCAAAGCCAAAGAGACAGTCGCCTTGGAGACGCCTGCCAACTCTGCTAACTCAGCGTAGTTCGTGACGGGTTTGGGGTTCACTGTTCGAAGTCCTAGGCGATGTCCAAGGGCGAATCAACGAATTTCATACGACTTCGCCGCGAGTTTGCCGCCCAAGACCCCCGCTCAGATCGAATTTCTTCGACCTCCTATCGGTGATCACCTGGACTAGCGTTAATCTCCCTACAATGATGATCAGGACGCGTCTAAGCCGATCTCGATAATCGAAGTGGGTCGACAAACGATGCGCCTCAATCAGCGGCAAAACTTTCTCCGTCCCTCCATATCGATTGTATGAGCACCTTCTTGGGCTCGAGCGGCAATCCCCTTTCGTTATGATACAATTGAGCTGACACAAGATCTACCGCAGCCGCGCCCATCACTTCATGATTTTGATAGTATCCCGCCAGTTGCGGCCTGCTAGGCAACCAGTAGAGAGTCGCTAACTTAACGTCCCGCGGAACCATTACTCCTTCCTCCCCTAACCACCTCATCGGATCATCGTCTATACACAGAATCATGTCCGGACGCTCCGCCTCAAACCAATCGATGAAATTTTCTTTGCTCCAATCTTGAGTCATTAATTTCCTAATACGGCGACTCCGCGGTACGCGAGCTTGATAAGCTTCGAATCCCGCCAGCCATACGTGCTTCACACGCATATCTTGCGACTCCCTCATCGCAATCCCAATGCGTTTGAAACCAGCCTCCTCAAATCGAGTCAGCGCCCGATTAATCGTCTCAAATTCGTCGTTGCAAATAGAATTAATGCGAGGGTTCTTGAAGATGTTTGCCAAGGAGACGACCGCATAGTCTGACCAATTAAACTCGAAGTTGCTCAGTGGATACGCAATTCCCGAAGGAGCGAAAATCACCCCTTTGACAGCATGTCTCGACAAACTCTCTTCGAGCTTAAGATTCCCCTCAGCCTCGGGACGTAGCGTGACGAACTTCAGTTTAAATCCTAGCTCTGAAGCTCTCTTGGCTGCTCCGTCGTAATAGAACTTCAACGCAGTCTTAGCCTCATCCACTGCTTCGTCTAGGGACTTATGAGCCGCAAATCCAATCGTGGCCTCCCAAGAAATAGTCTTCCGGCCGTTCTTTACGGCTGACATCTGCGCAGACACCAGAGGATTCGCTCGAAAACCGTGCTCTTTCGCTAAGGCCTGGATCCGCTGCCGCGTCTTGAGAGACACCCTAGCGTCGTCCCTCAAAGCATGAGAGACCGTCGACTTGGCGACTCCAGCTAACTTCGCGAGCGCAGCGCAACTTGTTATTCGTTTGGAATCCACGTGTCGGAAGAGATAGCCTCGGATCAACAGTCACTCAACCTACAAAATAGTTCCGCGAACGACGAAAAAGGGCGTCTCAAGAATTTCCCTTCCCCAAGGAAAGTCACTGAAAGCCCTTCCGCTGAAACCTCTTTCGGCCAGTGTTGAGGAACGAAGCGAAGAGAGAATAAGTTCAATCGAGCTCACTTAAAAGACAGGCCGATCCCGAAGGACCGGCCTGTTTAATTTTAAGGCAACAAAAAACTCTAGCGATTATAATAACCTAACTAGAACTTAAAAGTGTTCGTAAAGAAGATCGTGCGCTGAGGAGCGTAACGCACGCGAGAGATCATTCCCGCCAAAGCGCCTCCCTGGTGGAAGGATACGGGAATAAAATCGTCCTCGCTGGCGAACGCATTGCGAACGTTGATCTTCGCTTCCCATCTTATATCCTTGAGCACCTTTAGGTCATATCCGACCCAAAAGTCGAAGTTCTCGGTCGAGTCATTCTTGTAGGGATTCTCGATGTCGCCGACAAGGTTGCCATCTTCGTTGGGGACAAGCGGATAATCGACGATCGCATCGCTTTCATAACGATAGGCGCCGCCCACTGCGAGTCCTTTCAAGGGGCCTTCACGAAACTTGTAATTAGTCACCAAGTTCACCCGCCACTCGCGTTGCTCTGGGCTCTGAGTCCCTTCAGCTGCAAGCGAAGTACGCAAGGTTTGAAAGGACGTTTCATTCCATTCGCGCAGGGTTTGCGGAGGAGTAGACGACTCAGGATCTTGGAAGCGCAAACCGCCTTCTCGAGAGGGATCCCAACCATAAAAGAACCAACTCGGCATCTCGCCGATCGTCAAACCGTCGTAACCCGGCACTTCAGTATCCAAGGTCGCGAGAACTTGCTCGGCCATTAAGCGAGCATTCGGATTTACGTTGGTCGCCGTGGTCTCCTGTTGAGCGACGTTGAGGCCGATTCGCCAACTCGGAGTCGGGTTGTAAACCAACTCCAATTCCACGCCTTCTGCCGACAGATCTTCGGTGTCGGATATAGTCGCGTTATCGCGAGCAACGTTCGTCACTACGCCTTCCGCATCGGTGACGAAGCGGATATTATATAACTCTTTGGTAGCGGCAGGAACAGAATCTACGATCGCTTGGGCGGCCGCATACATGAGTTCGCCACCGGCATTGATGACTGGGTCCGGATCGCCGATTCCCGCAACCGCTCCAATCATATAGGCGTCGGGGCGCTGAGTCCAGAGGTTGATGAACTGCCCCGTACTGTATCCACGGGATCGATTCGTCAGATTCGTCTCAAACCAATTCAAACGCGCCGACAACTTACGGTCGAACATTGTTATGGTAAGTCCGAACTCTTCAGTATCTCCACCAGGATCTTCCAAAACCTCGTTCATGTGGTTCACCCGCCCGGCTTCGGGACGGAAATTCTCCGACTCGCCGTAGTGGAAGCTGATGTCAGATTTAAAGGGCAGTTCGACCCATTGTCTAGGCAGGTAACCCACCACGCCCCAGGTCTTAGTATCAATGTCGGCAGTAGACGACTCTAGAGTTCCGACATCGAGAGAATCGAAGAGGATCTCATTGGTGAGCTCATCGCGCGCGAAATCGATTTCATTCGATTTCCTTACCTCGATCTCGTCGCTCCTTAAGCCCAAAGTGCCGACTAGATTTCCTCCGAACAGCCTGCTCTGCAAGTTAATCGCCTGAGTGTCGATGATATCTTCTGCTTTGCTGGCATTAATCACGTATGCCGTCGCGGGCTCGGAAAAATTCTGTAGATTGCCGAAGCCATCTGGCCCGCCAATCCGCAATATCTCTTCCGCTCCCGCCGCCGTATTGCCGTTAGCCCGGGTATTCTCGGTTCCGGGCTGAATTCCGCCGTTCCACATAGTATAGTCGACAAAGGTTTCCGTATCCCAAAGGTCGATACCTTGGATTGAATTAATTTGGATATCCGAGAAGCTCGCGACATCCGAGGACACCGCTGGTCCCACGTAAATTCGTTGATTTACCAAAGTATTAAAGCCCGTCCCTAAAGGCTGGTTCGCGAAACGCGAAAAGAAAGGATCCGTGTGGTGCAGCTCTAATCTCTGAAAGTCCTGCTCGATCGTCTGCGAATTCACTAGGCCGGTGAACGTGTGCTTGCCCAGCCAACTCAGCCACTTGCTGTCGAAGCGTTGCTCGAGATTCAGATCGTAGAAGGCCGTCGCCCGAGCGGTAGTCCGCGTGTTGTCTCGAATATCTCTACGATTGTATCGAGTAAATATATACGGACGAAGGTAATTGGGATTCGGCTGAAGGACTCCTTCAGCCGTCAATGGAAGGTGAGGATTGGAATCGATGGAAATGCCCGCAAACCTATCTTGGAAGGGAGAAAAGGCATCGCTCTTATAACTCTGATAATCGTAAGCGATCTCAATTCCCAGATTCTTTTCCGGCAGGAACAGTCGGTCGATTGATCCGCTGAACGTCTGGAAATCAGTATTCTGATCCGCTGTATTGCCGCCGATCAAATTATTCACCCAATCGAAAAGGGTGCGGTCATTTAAGCCCTGCTCTTCAACTCCAGTAGCGGAGTCCCCGTACAAGTGGCGTAGTCCTGCCGTATCGCGCATCCGGTAGTCCCTGTAACTGTTAACATGATCAGGTCTCAGGGGATGAACAACGCTCCCCTTCTTTGGCCAGTGATTGCTCTGAAGGTTTGAAAGACCATAAACATCAGCGTCCGGATCTAGCGCATCATAAACCGCTATGGTTCCATAAGCGAAAAAGCCCGGCGAGTTAACTCGAGGAGGATCGATCGCATCTGAACTATTCACGATTGTCCCCTCCCCGAGGTCTAATTCGATACCTTCTGGAACTCCTACCCACCCTTGCGTCAGGTCGTTGATGTCGCGCATGCGAGAGTTCACGCCTGCGACCACATTGGGGGTTCCATCATAGTAAAGATCATGTATCGGCTTTCCAGAAAGAAGCCACCCGCTCACCCAATCGGTCGGAGCAATCACGCTAGGCCTATTCGCCGTTATATCTCCGCTTTCCGTATTGAATCTGAGCGAAGACCGATCGTCCAACTTCAAGGTACCCGCCAAATAGATACGATTGTCTCTCTCGAAAGCGGGACGCTGCTGATACTGCTGATCGTCATACAATGCCGCGACGCGAATAGCGAACTTGTCGTCAATCAACACCTTGTTGTAGTCAATTTCCGAACGAAAACTGCGATGCTCTCCAAAGCGGACCTTCACCTGGCCACGATCGCTGTTGAGTTGAGCTTTAAGTAACGAGTTATTCACTACACCGGCTGGGCTTCCCAAACCGAATAGGATGGCATTGGCGCCCCGATTAATTTCTACGCGCTCCGTATTGTAGGAGTCGAAGCCGATGTTTGTCAGGAAGTAGCCGCGCGTTAAGTCGGGAGCTCCCATGCCGCGAACCCGAAGATTAGTCTGCGGCTCTGCTCTCGCCCCTGCGTCAGCCCCAACATTGGTACCTCCCACATTCACTCCCGTGAAATTACCCAAGTCGCCTCCCGCCTCGGTAGAGGTCGTGTAGGACAAAAGCTCATTCAGATCATTGGCTCCAATGTCGTCCAACATCTCCTTGGTAATCGATTGAACCGTAGTGGCAACATCACGAAGATTCGATTTGATACGTGTTCCGGCCAGCGATTGCGTAGACATGTATCCGACATCTTCACTTCCTTCGACCACAAAAGGACTCAGCTCGAAGACATCGTCCTCTTCATCATCCTGAGCGGTTCCTTCTACGAGGAACGCAAGAGGCGCCAAACCGACAAAACGAATCAGACGCGGTAATTTAGTATTAGTCATCATATATAGGGTAAATGTATCTTATAGAAAGTATACGCGCTTATACTCCGAACGCCCCGAAGGGCCTTCTGGAGTAATCGAACCTAGCTTGCGCAAACTACCGTGCTTCAAGACGCAAAGCGGTGCCAAAGACGCAATATCTCCGACGCCAATGTAGACTTAAATCGAAGGGGGTATCGGCTGCTTCACCTACTTTAGGGTAATAAACGTAAGAAATAGGTTTACGTATTGACGCGACCAAACACTTCGGCTCTTCGTGATTCAACTTGAAGAGAAGTAAACATGTTTAACACCCTGCCAATCGTCCCAAGCGAGTTCCAAGTAACGGTTTATTCAGTTGGCGCGTAGAAAATTAGGTCCGGAAAGGATGTGATCATTGAGAACCAAAAGGT
>JBCCZW010000243.1:0-6724 GCA_039186805.1 Verrucomicrobiota bacterium | reverse complement strand
CCTCTCCAAGCCCAACGCCAAGGTGCTCTGGAACAAGACCATCGACGACGTCCTGCAAGTCGCTAAAAGCTAGATTCTCTTACCGCAAACCAAGCCAGCTTTCGCCGAAGCTAATCCAAAATGGAATCAAAAAGAGGCTGACTACTGTAGTGGCGATGACGATACGTACCGCTACAATTGGCTGTCCGCCATAATGTTTCGCAATGAGTATCGGCATCACTCCGGCCGGCATCGCCGCTTGAATCACGACGACTTCCTTCAACTCCTGCGACAAGGGAATCCATTTCGCAGCCATTAACAATATCATAGGCAACACGCCCAATCTGATAACGACTGAGCCGATGCTCGACCTGAACTTCCATAGCGGCTCCTTGGTTTCGAGATTATCCCAGATACCCGTCCCAATCATAACGAGCCCGAGCGGAATTGATACCGCTGCCAAGGTAGAGAATACGCTCATCACGATCTCTGGCACGTATCCATCGAACCCCGTCGCGTTCATCCCCAGCGCTAGGACCAACGCCAAAGAACAGGGGTTGACCGATTTCTTGAGTCCTTCCTTCGCCGAAGCCCCCGATAGCAAAGCGACGCCGATCGTCCATATGGCGAACTCCACTCCGGTGTTATGAACAAACAGAACGGCGAGCGTATCCGATCCGTAGATACCTTGAATGAGAGGGAGAGGAATATACCCGTAATTGCATATGCCTATTGAAAAGCAAAAAGTCCGCAACCCTGCCCCTTTCTTGTAGCCGAGCGCCTTCGCAGCAAGGAGACCGATTCCAAACCCAGACAAGACGGCTAAGCAACCGAAGATCGGAGGCCCCACGATATTGTCGAAGCTCTTAACCGCCTCGACCCCCAAGACTGATTTGAATACGAGACAGGGGTAGCAAAGCTTAAGGAGCAGATTCATCAAGCTGGCATCCGCTTCAGGTCTGATCCATTTCGCTGCCCGCATACCCGATCCGCAGGCAATCACCAAAAAAACCGGAGCGATGAGGGAAAGGAGCTTTAGGTAGTCTGTCATCGATTCGCCAAGGAAATTGGAGTCAGCTCAGGCAAAGAACAAGTCTACAACAGCGAAGCTGACCAAGCCCGGCGCGGCGCGTGCTAAATTGCGATGCGGGAGTGATCGTCCATATGGGTCGAGCGCCCTCAAAACGTTGACACATCAAGGTATGAAGAGAATTGTAGAGAAAGGCTCGGTATGGCTTGGAGGATAGATAAGAACGTCGTAAAAGGGGTTATAGAGAATCGGGTACCGGGCATCGTCACCGGCAGAATTTGGCTCAAAGGACTCAACAAACCAGTTCAACTCACGCTTAAGGGGAACGCCCACAGGGACTTAGCCGGAGCCCGCCTTGAATTCGAAAACCCTTCCCCAGAAGAAGCCGACTACTCGGGACTCGATATCTATCAAGATGGCGTTGTCGGAGACTTGACGGCTTCGCGCAAAGTGAAGGTACCGCAAAATCTCGAGGAGTACCTCGAAAACGGCAAGAAGGGCGAACTCAAGTACTCCCTTTCAAATTGTCTCTATCTTGAGTGGTTCAGCGAGTCGAATGGTCGCGTTTTAATCGAAACCACCGACTTCACGTGGACGATCGGTCTCCCTGGATGGCAGTTATCCGAGGCCGACGAGGACAAACAGCTTCGCAAGAATCAAGAAGCGATGTTCGGCTTCATGGATCAACTGACGAAAGCCATCGACGGGGAAGAAGATCAGCAGGCAGTCGAGGAATCGACCGGCGATATGGACGAATTCCAATGGGAGGCCTATCTTCAGAAGTCTGACGCCAAGAGCGATATGCTCATGGAGCTTTTCGAAAAATACGAAGACGATCCGCACTGCGAGGACATCATCGCCGAAGCCATGGGCTGGGAAGTAGATACCGTCGAGTATTCCGAGGATCCCGAGATAGAATGGGAAAATGAAGAAGAGGAGCTAGAAGCTCCCGAAACCGAGGATGAAGACTACATCCCTTCCCACCCTCTTATCAATGTGATGATGGACATCACTTCCCGAATATTCTACGAAGCGGAGTCTTCAGGTTTGTTGAATGACGAGACGAACAATCCCTGGAACCAGCTGCTCTGGAATTCTCAGATGTGCGTGAGTAAACTCATTGCCGCTCTCGAAAATGTAGCGGAAGACGTAGAGTCGGAACCCGGCTTCGTCGTCGCCACCTTGAAGCGAGCCTTGCACCTAGTTCATGTGACGATCGCCACCCTGGAAGCCGCGATTGCGCTGGATAAAAAGGATCGGAAAGTTTGGCAGCAGGAAATCCGCAAAGACCTTTTCGAAATACGAGAATCTATCCTCGATCTGATGCAGATCTACCGAGGCAAATAGGACTCAATTTAGATTCAACGCGACTCGGATTCGCCCGCTTTGGGGCTCTTCGGTATCTTTGAGTTCAGGACTTCTCTCCAAACCGCATACATCACCCACCCGCCGAACAAGCAGGGCAAAACGGTGATCATCAAGGCGGTGAACAGACTAGGTTGAATCATTTCCAATACGGTTGGAATGATCATAAGGAGCGCAAACCTCTTGCAAAAGAGCTGGCGGGTTTTCAGCCGCTCGGGAGATCCAGGAAGTTCGATCGTTTCAAGATTCGGCCTTAGTCGACTCGCCACGAATCCGAAGTAGCTCGCATAGAACCAGGCGTAGAAGATCCAAATGCATCCCCATACCCAATTGCCTGAAAATAACGCGCTTTCCTGTTCCATGTAGTTTGTAGTTTGATTGAGGGCCTTCTTGCGAATGCTCTACCTCCTTGTCCGCATCCCTTAAATACGGCGCTTCCTTTTAGTACCTGAAGCCGCCTGGCTTGTTCCCAAGGGGCATTTTACCAGGCTTTCACGAGTGAGCGGATCTACCCATGGGTGATCGCGAACAACCGTTGCGTGAACTTGCAAAAATTTGCTGGATTCGATCTGGCCGCGTTGCCAACGTTTTCTTACATGCACTCCACAAACGACGAGGTACTCGACATCTTCAAGCGCACCCAAGCGCTCCTCCAGGGCCATTTCATCCTGCGTTCGGGCCTTCGCAGCGAGTATTTCTTCCAGTGCGCCAAGGTTTGCCAACATATGGCCGAAATCAGCCGACTTATTGAACTCTTGAAGCCGAAATTGGATGGCATCGAGTTTGAAACCGTTCTCGCTCCCGCTATGGGTGGACTCGTCGTCGGTCAGGAAATTGCCCGGCAATTCGGAAGCCGCTATATCTTCGCGGAAAAGGTAGACGACTTACTCGAACTGCGGCGCGGCTTCACTTTCAAACCGGGCGAGAAAGTTCTTATCGCCGAGGACGTTATTACTCGTGGCGGACGAGTGAACGAGTGCATCGAGATCGTGAAGCAGAATGGCGGCGAAGTGGCTGGCATTGCCGTTTTAGTAGATCGCAGCCAGGGCAACGCTAAATTCGACTACCCCTTGGTCACCCTACTCGAAATGGGCTTTCCAACCTACCAGCCAGATGCCCTACCCGAACACTTGCAGGACATCCCGGCCGTAAAGCCGGGAAGCTAAATCGTAACCCAAGCCGAATCGCTCTCGACCGATGCAATCACCGCATCGGTCATTTTCATGTAAGCGAGCCCGGCTTCAAAGGAGGTTAGACGCACCGCTGTTCCGCTCCGGATGCTTTCAATGAAATCCGCCTCCACGTTCCAACTCTACTCGTCTTCGATCAGAGGTTCGATCCTGTGATCCGGCTCTCCAAGTTTCGAAAGCGTTAGCCTGCTCGCATTAAGGTCCAAACGCAGACTTCCCTTGCTGCCGCATATCACATACTCGTCGTTGCTAGCGCCTTGCTCCAAGCCGCTCATCACTCCGATCAGTTGCATCCCGTTCTCGTATTCGGCGATCACTGTAACCGTTTCTGGGATACAAACCGACTCCATGGAACCGCTTTCCGCATTCCTGCGTTCCAAAGTGAAAATCGAGCCTTTTGCCAACACGCGTTTCGGTTCCTTGCCTAGCCATCGTTGTAGTGGCTCGTAGTAGATTCCGAACATTAGAGTGTTATTCCCGCTGTATTCAACATTCTGGCGCCAACTCATCTCGGCCTGGGAATCCACGTTGGCTGCGAGAGATTTGATGAACCTCGCCTCACGCAAGTCGCCCAACTCTCCGCTGCTCAGCAGCTTTTGGATCGTTCGGTCCCAGCGCAAAGTAAAGGGAGAAGGCACGACTTGGGCGACAAGCTTTGGGTGCTCTTGCGACGCTTTTAGCATGGCGGTCGCCTCAGACGCATTCATCGCAATACGCGCTTCGGTCAAAACATGCTTACCCGCCTTCAAAGCGGCGATTGCGATCGGCGCGTGCAAATAGGGCCAAGTCCCGATGCAAATAGCGTCGATCTCGGGATCTGCCACTACCGCTTCCCACTTCTCTGCGATTCTTGGGATGTCGAATTCATCAGCGACTTTCCTTGAGGATGCTTCGGAACGGTTGCAAACGAGGTCCACGGAAACGCCATCGATCGCCTGAAATCCAGGGATGTGCTTCGCTTTGGTATTCCCGCCCGCTCCCACAATGCCGATTCGTACTCTTCCATTCATGTCCGTATTCGAATTTGCCCTAAATTCTCATTGCAATTCAATCCTCGCGAAGCCCTATGGAAACAAACAACCAATTCGCGAAATCCACTGCTGGATCGAATATCATTCACCCCGAAAAACATGAAGAAGCACCTGCTCCTCGTCTCCTTTGCCTCACTTGCGTGTTCAATCGCTTTCGCCCAAAACCGCATTGGCACCGGCAAAGCGAAAGATCTCTACACCCTGCATTGCGCCTCTTGCCACGGTCAGAATCTCGAAGGCGGGCAAGGCAGCTCTCTTATTGACGATATTTGGAAGTACGGTTCGGAAGACAGTGACATCGTCGCGGTGATCGAGAATGGCCTGCCGGACCTTGGGATGATTCCCTGGAAGGGAACTCTGAGCGACGACGAGATCCGGTCTTTGGTGATCCTGATTCGCGAACAGGCTCAGCTTGCCGACAGAGAAGCTCTGAACAAGCGAATGGAACCTGTGGGCGGTGTTTTCAAATCAGAACTCCACTCTTTCAAACTCGAGAAAGTGGCTGAAGCCGAAGGCATTATTTGGTCGATGGATTTCATGCCTGATCAATCTATCCTCGCGACGGAGCGAAGCGGAACGCTTTGGCATTTTAAAGAGGGCAAGAAGCGTAGAAAGATCGCAGGCACGCCGAAAGTATGGGCTCAAGGCCAAGGGGGCCTGCTTGAGGTTCAGCTGCATCCGGACTTCAAAGATAATGGTTGGATCTACCTCTCCTACTCGGAGAACGTGGGAGCCAAGGTGAAGAATAAAGACGCTAGCATGACCGCCGTCGTTCGAGGACGCATCAAAAACGCCAAATGGGTCGATCAAGAAGAAATCTATCACGTCGCCGGAGACTTGCACTCGGAGAAGGGCGTTCACTTCGGTTCGCGCTTCGTCTTCAAAGGTGGCTATTTGTTTTTTAGCATCGGCGACCGCGGTTACCAAGACTACGCCCAAGATCTGACTCGTCCCAATGGTAAGATCCACCGTATCTACGACGACGGTCGCATCCCGGAGGATAACCCTTTTGTGGGCACTGCGGGAGCGGTTAAATCGATCTGGAGCTATGGCCATCGAAACCCCCAAGGCCTAGACATGCATCCGCTTACCGGCCAAATCTGGGAGACTGAACACGGACCCAGAGGCGGTGACGAAACGAATCTTATTCGCAAAGCGCAGAACTTCGGTTGGCCGATCGCCACCTACGGCATGAATTATAACGGGCAACCCATCACCCACCGTACCTCTATGGAAGGAGTCTTGGAGCCCAAGCTTTACTGGGTTCCTTCCATCGCTGTTTGCGGAATTGATTTTTACGAAGGAGACGCCTTCGCCCAATGGAAGAACAATCTGTTCGTGAGCGGCATGGCTTCGCAAGAGCTGCATCGTTTGGTAATTGATGGAGAGGATGTCCTCAAGGATGAGATCGTTATGAAGAACCAGGGTCGAGTGCGCGACATCGCTAACGGTCCGGACGGTTATCTCTATGTTTCCCTCACCAACGGGTCGCCGCGAAAAGGGGAAATTTATCGGCTCGTTCCCGCCGATTAGCGAGCGGGAGGATTAGCCTTCGAAAATAAGCGTATAGTGGCTGCCAATCAACTGGAAGGTTCCCGTGCCGAGGTCGCCGTCGTCTAGCAAAGCGTCGACCTCTTCCATTCGTTCATCTTCAAGCGATCCGCCCAGTAAGGCCAAGCCATAGGTCGTTCCCGTTGCGCCCCCCGGTCCTTGCCAGTCCCAACGCGAGCCATCGACAGTCGTCTTTTCGAATAACGTTCGAGAAACGTATCCATCCAACTCAGACGGCATCACTCCCACTACCTCGTTAGCGGGCCAATTTCCTACCTCGAGAGCGTATTGCTGGAAAGCGCTTCTGAAGCTCTGAAAATCCGCCACCAATTTCGAGTTCTCCGACTTGCGTTTAGCTCCGGTAAACGCAGGCAAAGCGAGTGACGCCAGAATCCCAATCACCACCACGACCACCATTATTTCCACCAAGGTGAACGCGGCTCGGCTTTGGTTAGCTGGATTTCTCTGCGTTGATTCTCCCATAGAATGAGTGCCTCCTACTTGCAACGTCCCTGAGAAAACCAACCTTAGCAGTAAGCCCGGTTCTGGGGAATTTCGACGAGATCCAATAAGCCCAT
>JBCCZW010000242.1:0-6727 GCA_039186805.1 Verrucomicrobiota bacterium | reverse complement strand
CATTGGGCGAGGAAGCTAGGGGGGAGGGTCTTAGAAGTATAGGAAATTTTGATCATGCCTAGGTTACTCTTGGAGTATTCGGTTGTGCTTGAGCGTTTAGAGAATATCTGCCCAATTGCGTGGGTCAGATGAGCACGTTTGAAGAGATTTTTTCTGAGGAGATTTCGTCCCTTGAGAGAGCGATTTCGGATATTCCTTCAGAGCAACAGCATATTGGGAGATGCATTTCGCTCGCAGAAATTGTGGAATGGGGAATCAGTAATACCCAGAACGAATTGGGGGTGTTGCTCGGGGACCGGGGTTGTCGATTGTTTGACCAAATAACCGGGCGGATCGCTGCGACTTCGGAAAAGCAAGAGGCAGATGAGCTAAGGGACTGTAAGCGTTTTTTGCGCTGGCTGATGATCGTCCATGACATCGGCAAGTACGACAGGGAAGCCCTTGAGTATAATGGCAGCGGTCACGAAGAACGCTCGGGTGATTACGTTTTTGCGAAGATCGACGCATTGCGAGAATCCTTGCGCTGGAGGAAGGAGAATGCGGAGCTCTTTGTTCATTTGACGCGTTTTCATAGTCAACTTGGAATTGCGCGCTTGGGAGAGGTATCAAATGTATTCTTGGAACCGATACTCGAAGCGCTTCTAGCGATGGATTCTAGCCGAAAGCGTTTGCTCCTCGACTATCTTATCGTGATGACTTGCTGCGATGCGGGGGCTAGCGGAAACTTTGGTACCAAAACCTTCTTCCTCGATGAGAGCCGCGTTGCTCTCTACGGTCAAGTTTCGGATGAGTTGTTCAGCGTGGCCGAGAGGTTTCAGTCACAAGAACGAGCAGCCGCTTTGCGAGCGCTTTTGGAGCAGGCCGCTAGCGATGAGAACACGGTGGTCCGTATCAAGAGAATGATTACGAGTGACAATCGAATGAATGCGAGCGATAGCGATGTGGAGTTTGCCCTCCGTTCGGTTGCTTCCAGAGGACTCTTCAACCCAAAGCGTTTCGCATTAACTCAGTTCGATCATGGAGCTTATGTCTTCGCTCCGCTTCTTTGGCGACTTTGTGGATGGGCGGATCGGGTTTCTTATGATGTCCTCCTAAAGTTCATATTATTTTTAGGATTACTTTGTTCAGAATCCCGCACGAAAAAGATCATTCAGTTTCGCGGCTGTTTTTCTATGAAAGCAGACTTGATGGCTGCGAATGGAGAGCGTTTCCAGGCTTTGTGTGAGAGTGTGGAAAGCGGCGATCCTCATAAGATTGCCCAGGTTTTGAAGAGAACAGACATGTGATGTACCTCCTAGATGATTCTCTAGATGAGGTATCTTCGAAAGAGGCTCTGATGGTTTAGTCTCCTTTTTGGCATGCGTTTGCCATTCGATATCGTTGACTTTGGCGTGGTCGTTTTTCGCAAGACGACCCTAACTGATCATCAATAAGAACCTATGAATATCATCGAAGCCATTGAAGCTCGTCGGTCGGTAAAGCACTACGACCCCGAGCATGTCATGCCCGAGGAAGACCTCGCGGAACTGATCCGTCTTACCAAGCTCGCCCCTTCCTCGTTTAACATGCAGAACTATCGTTTGCTTGTGGTGCGGGACAAGGAGCTGAGGCAGAAGATTAGAGAGGTTGCCTGGGATCAGGAGCATGTGACTGATGCCAGCGTCTTATTTATCATGTGCGCTGACCTTGGCGCTCACGATGAGGACCCTGCTCTCTATTGGTCGCATGCCCCGCAGGAGGTGCAGAATATTTTGGGGCCGATGATCAAACCTTTTTACGAAGGGAAGGACCAGCTGATTCGAGACGAGGGGATTCGATCTTCGGCACTTGCTGGAATGACCTTGATGTTAGCGGCGAAGGGGATGGGCTACGACTCTTGTCCGATGATCGGCTTCGATGGGGCGAAAGTGGCTGAGTTGGTGAATTTGCCCGAGGGCTTCGTACTCAGTTTTATGATACCTGTCGGCAAGGAGGCTAAGCCTGCTTGGGATCGCGGGGAGCGCTTGTCCGACGATATCGTCGTCACTTACGACCAATTTTAGTCATGGCTCAGTTTCCCGAAGAAGAAGGCGCGGACGGAGCGTTTCAGCGACAGCCAGACGAGTTCCGCGCTTGGGTAGAAACGCCTGAGGCGGGACGCTACCATCTCTATGTCTGCAAGGCATGCCCGTGGGCGCACCGCGCTTGGTTGACGCGCAACTTGATGGGGCTCGAAGACGCGATTAGCGTTAATTTCGTCGATCCGATTCGCGATGAGGAGACTGGCTGGGCCTTTCGAGAAGGGGAGGGGCATGGCTTAGATGATGTCGAAGGTTTCTCTTACCTTTCTGAAGCTTACTTTAAGACTAGCGCTGGATTTAGGGGTCGGGTGACAGTGCCCGTCCTCTGGGACAAACGGGAGAAACGAATCGTGAACAATTCCGAGGACGATATCGTCCAGATGTGGGCGGGCGTCTTTAAGCCACTGGCGAAGCATCCAGTCGATCTGTACCCTGAGGATCTCAATGATGAGCAAGGCGCGCTCAGTGAGGAGATCTACGAGAATGTGAACAACGCGTTTATCGAGCAGGCTTCGCCAGTTCGCAGGGCGCTTATGAATCTGGCTACCGGAATCTTTTCGAGACGCTTGATAAGCTGGAGAAACGTTTGGCGGAAGGAGGGCCTTATCTTTTCGGCGATCGTATCGTGGAAACGGACTACCGTTTATTTTGCACTTTGGTCCGATTTGACGCCGTGTATTTCGGGCATTTCAAATGCAATATGAAGCAGATCCGAGATTACCCTGCGTTGCAGGCGTTTTTGGAGAAAGTCTATCACTCGCCGGGCATTGCCGAGACGGTCGATTTCGACCATATCAAGCGTCACTACTACTACACTCACGACGATATAAATCCCAGTCGAATCGTGCCTGTCGGGCCTGCTTTAGATTGGATCTAAATGCCTGGGGGATAACTAGGGACCGGTATAAACTTCGGGGCTTTTTTCCGTACCCTGAATTTCGATACGATTACCTTCAGGGTCGAAAGTGAAGAAGCGGTCGACGCCTACGATCTTGTACGGATCCCATTCCACCTTGTATCCGGCGTCGCGAACCACTTGAGCGCAGTCGTGAACGTCCTCTACCCAAAAAGCGATGTGATGGGCTCCAAGGGCCGGTTTACGAGGACCGACGATGTGCAGCACGCTATTTCCGATGTCGTACCATATACCTGGAAAATCGAAGCTTTCCGGGCGGGGTACCTCTTTAAGTCCTAAGAGGTCGCCGTAGAAAGATGCGGCCTTGTCCATGTCCATTACGTCGAGCGCGACATGATCGAGTCTCTTAACTGTGATAGTGCTCATTGTTTTGGGGAGTGTTGAAGTGAGGGTTTACAGTTTTATTGTGTACGCGGGATTTGGGTGTCGAGTGTTTGTTGATCATTGCGTTGAGCAGATAGCGATCAAGTAGGGCTAAACGTATTTGGAAAAGCGACGATTAGGGGGCATGGAAGGAATCCAAACGCTTCCCCTCTTGCTGTGCTTCGTCGGGCTGCTGGCCCTTGCGGCGATCGCGGTCTTCGCCAAGGTAGGTTCGATCCTAATCGGCGCGGGCCGATCCGACGCTTTGCCGTACCAAAGACGCAAGGCTTTGTTCTCGAAAGCTGAGCGTAGTTTTCTGGGTTGTTTGGAGGCGGCGCTTGAGGGGAGACTTCGCGTATTCGGGAAGGTGAGGATCGAGGATCTTATCTCGGTGAGGGGCGTAAGTGGTTCCAGGCGGGCTTCAGCGAGAGGACGCATAAAGTCTAGGCATGTGGATTTTGCGCTTTGTTGCCCAGACTCGCTGGAGGTTCTAGCGGTGATCGAGCTAGACGATGCCTCGCATAAGTCTCCTAAATCGATAGAAGCAGATCGGTGGAAAAGCGCTATTTTCAAATCGGCAGGACTTCCTTTGCTGCGTTTTGCCGCAAAGAGGGCTTACTCCCTTAGTGAGATAGAAGCAGCTCTTTCTGAGAGTTTGGGTGAACGCCTCGAAGCGCGTCAAGTGACGAGTGATGTCGTATCCAAAATTCCTGACAGTATTGGAAGGATTGAGGAATTCGGGAGAATCTTCCGACCGTATCAAAATGAGGGATCCTTTGTTTTGAGTCAGGCTCCTTCGGTTGAACTCAAGTCCGCGCTCAAAGCGAATGGCTACCGCGCGCGGAAGGTGGACTGCGATTGGGTTTGGAGCCGAAACTGACCGCATTGGTTTTGGGGACCTGTTCAAGCTAAGAATCGGTCTCCAGAAACGATTGGCTTGGCGTCGTGCGTCCTCAGGACAAAGCGTTAACTTTTTGCCTTGCTTGTCCATAATTGAGGTTTTCAAAGTCTCGCTGATTTTTGCGAAATTATGGACGGTGACCCAAAGAGTTCAGGGAAAGATCAGCTTTCAGACGCGGGCAGTATCCCCTCAGTGGACGTCTCACGGTCGATTGAGATGGGTTTTGGTCCGGCGGTGAGATGCCTCTTTCGCGATAAAGACTGGGGTAAACGCTTTTGGATCGTGCCGCTCATGGCGATTCTGCCGCTCATTAACCTGATTCTCTTGAGAGGTTGGCGTTTCGAGCTCACGCGTCGGCTTATGCGTCGCGAGGCGCCGTCACTTCCTGAGCCTTCTCAGCTGCCAGTCTTTTTCGTAAGTGGATTGGCTCTTTGGATGATGACGGCAGTCTATTTCCTGCCGCATGGCATCTTCGGTTTCGTTCATTTTTTGCATCTTTCGCATTTGGCAGAAGCGGATAGTCCGAGATTCTGGGCGGAGTTTCTTATCGTATCGGCAATGGCTTGGCTTCTTTGGCTCTTCACTTGGCCGTTTTATCGCGTTGCTATGCTCCGGTTCGCGGCTTCCGGGTCTTTGCTTTCGTTTTTTCTGCTCCCGCAGAATCTATTTGTAATAATCAGAAACGTATTTGGGTTGCTGGGCCTTTGGCTATGCTTCTTTGTCACTGTAGTTGTTTATGGAATACTAGTAGGCGTTTTGGCGGCGACGGGAATTGGCGTTTTGGTGGGGCTTGTTTTCGGTGTGCCGATGCTCTATGCGACGATGGCTCACTTCATGGCGCAACTCGGGAGTCGCCTATCCGAAAAACATGGATGGCTGATTAACTCTTCTACTGGAAAGTGGAGCGATTCTGGGCCCTTGCAGGCCAAACCTCTAGGCTTGTTTTCGGTGAGTATAGGATTTTTGGGTACGGCTGCCTTTCTCGGCGTCTTTACGGTCTTGGTGGTTCTCTTCTCTTTGTCGTCCCTCGGAGGCCATGCTTCGGAGATCCCCGAGCTAGTCCCTTGGGCTGAGGCGATGAGAAGTTTCGATTTCGAGGAACTCTGGCGACTGATCAATGAAGAAGCTCTACCGCAGATAAGAGCGTTTTTTGAAGAACTGAAGTCCCTTTTCGAAAAGGAAGCCGATCCCGAGTGAAGCTTAGGCGTTTATCCGGCAATGAGTTGTCGTTCTATTCGCTTTCGATTTTTGCGCTGCGATTTTAGTATTATAGCTTCGGATACAGCTCTTATAATAATGTCAGTCTGCCGCTATTTCTATGAGAATTTTGAGGTTATTGACGGGCTTTTCTGTCTAGCTGGAAGAGCCGAAAAAGGATATTGCGCTCGTCGCGTTTTTACTTCAAGCTATTTGGGTGAGTCCAAAAGCTGCATTCATTCTAGGCTTAGTCTTGTCTGCTTATATGGGCGAGGCTGCGATTGTCTCTGAAGTGGCTCAATTGCACGCGTCCGACCCGGAAGGCTTCGATTACTTTGGGACTTCTATCGCAGTTGAAGGGGACCTGATGGTAGTGGGCTCCCCTTTTGAGGATGAGGAAGGTACGGATGCGGGCGCGGCCTATGTGTTTGCGAGATCGGGCGGCAATTGGACTGAAGTTCAGAAGTTGACGGTTCCGAGTGGAGACTTCGATGGGGAGTTTGGACAGAGCGTGGGAATCGCTTTGGTGGATCCAGGCGGATCCGAGGGCGTCGAGTTGCTCGAACCTATGATCGCGGTCGGCGAGCCTCTGGATGACGAGGCCTCGGGCAATGGCGGCGCGGTGCATACGTATCGGAAAGACGAATTGGGTACTTGGGTTCTCGATCAGAAATTGCTGCCGGATCCGGCAACGACGAATGATCGCATCGGGAAGTTTATCGAAATGGACGGCGAGTGGCTCTTTGCCGGGGGCGAGGATGTGATTTTCGTATTCAGTTGGAATGCGGCTTCGGGAGAGTGGGACTTAGAGCAGCGGCTTGCGTTTAGCGTGATTGATCCGGTACTGAGCATGGATTTCGATGGTTCGAGCTTGATCGTCGGAAGGTCTGCTAAGGTTGATTTTTATCGGCATGACGGTGACGAATGGAGTTCTTATGAGAACTTCGCGGTTGGGGTTCCGCTCGACGGCTTTGGCCGCGCGGTTGCGATTGACGGGAATCTAGCGGCGGTTGGGGCGCCGGGTTCTATGGTTGATGGATTGCCGCAAGGTGTCGTCTATGTTTACCGGAGGCTAGATATAGACACTTGGGAGGAGGAGGCTTCGTTTGATTTCGGGGAGGAGCAATTCGTGTTGAGCGTCCGAGACTTCGGGAGGGGGCTCGCTTTGCATCGCAATCGACTCTTTGTCGGAGCTCCCAACGCGACGACTGATTTGGCGTTTCGATTTCAGCGCAATGCGGCCGGCGCTTGGGCGAAGATCGATACTTACAACCTTAGCGACCCAAGTTT
>JBCCZW010000241.1:0-6743 GCA_039186805.1 Verrucomicrobiota bacterium | reverse complement strand
GTTCGGATCGTTGAATGCCGTTCTTGGGTCAGTTTCTGTTCCGCTCCGAGTTGCCCTCAAGCCGGGAGCGACTTGAGATCGATAGATAATCTGGCCTTGTGGCTTTGCTAGGTTGCCGATGCCGCCTCCCGCTTTGTTGAGAGGGATTCCGTAGGACATGGGCGCGAGTCCTTTGAGGGTTGGGTATTGGCCGATCCAGATAGCCGCTACCCGAAGGAGTTCTGTATCGAAGGCGACGAAGCAATCGTGTTGGAGAGGAAGGATGATCGCTCGCGGCACGACATTGAGTCGCGAAGCCGGATCTTTGGGATCGCGAAGATCGAGAGTCGCTTCGAAGAAGGGGAAATGCTCGTTGTAGAATTCGGTGTAAAGAGGGGATTCGCCGCGTTTCGTATAAAAGGTTCCCGTTTGCGAATGCGCCGACAAGGCTCCGATTGCAATGCTACTAATCAATAAGCTAGTCAGTCGCATGAGGTTCGTTTTATCTAGGCGGTATAGTGTTGCTTCCAGGCTTTGCGGAAGTTCTGAAGTTCGTTGGCGATGTTATCAAGTACTTTGTCATGCGGCCAGGTAATCTCACGCCTGCCTCTTTCGGCTCCGCCAAGATCGTATTCGGTGTGCAATGACACGATCGGCTTGATTCGATGTTGGGCAAGCAGCTTGAAGAAAGCTTTGAAATCCACGCAGCCTTCGCCGAACGGAGTATTAATGAGTTGCAGCTTTCCGGGAGACGATTCCCAGCGAAAGTCTTTGATCACTATGGATCGGATATGGTCTTTGAGAAACTCGAATCCTAGCTTCCAGGCTTTGCCGCCCTCAACCGTGGCGTGACGTATATCGTATTGACTTCCCAAATACGTGGGATTTATGCCTTCGAGCAAGTAGGCGAGGTCGGGGATATAGGAGCCTACGTAATTCCCGGAGTGGTTTTGGTAGGCTCCGTGCAGATTGAGCGATTCGTTTATCTTGGCTAAGCCTTCGATCGGGCTGCGGAATGCGTCCAGATTGTCTCTCCAGTTGAGCGCGGCGTCGAATCTCAGGTAGCCCATGCGATAATAGCGGCACCCGAGAGCCGATGCGGTTTCCAGGACGTCTTGGGCGTATGGGGTCTGCGGGCTATTGATGTTCGTAACCATCATCTTGAAGCTCAACCCTTGGTTTTGGTGGGCTTCGATAGCCCGAGGTAGGTCTCGTTTGACGTTTTCCGGTTCGACGTGGCCGCGGGGGCGTACCGAGTACTCCAGCCCGTCGAAACCCATGTCTTTGGCCGCCTTGGCGGCTGCTTGATAGTCGAGGAATTGTAGATGCTTCGAGAAGAGATGTACTTCGGGAGTCCATGTTTCGCCTTTCAAAGCGGCGATGGATTTGCTCTGCAAGCCAACGACCGCTCCTGCGGCCGTCATTCCGGCACACTTTAGGAAATTTCGGCGGTTTTGTTTTTGGGGCATATTACTAAGTTCTAGAAAATAGGGGATCTATGATAGCTTCTAATTACTATTTGGCGATTCGCGGAATGTGTTGATTCTCGAATCAATTTTTAGGGCCTTTGTTTAGATATATTGGAGAGCTGCATTGGATATTAAAGGGAGATTCTCTGTCATTCGTATTTCATCCTGCTTCAGCGCGGTTTGGGATTAAGGCGTGTTCGTGAATAGAGTCCCTGCTGATTCGAGTCCAAATCGAAGCAGCGCAAAGCTGCCAAAGCCTTGCGACATCCGTGTCGGAGGGCTCTTTAGGCCTTCTTGCCTGAGTTCCGCTGCAGTGGAGCGATTGGTAGTTTAGTGGTGTTGGGGTTTTCAAGGGCATTGGATGGAGGGGCAAAAGTGTCAGTATTTTGATGTTTAAGTATAATCACTTAATTTATCGATCCAGAATCTTTAGCTGAATGGTACCGCATCCCTAGAAAAGGTCTACCTATCAAGCTTTTGTAACACATTGCCTAACATTTTTGCTTCACTTATTCACAAAGCTTTAATGTAAAGATAATGTGAATCCTAGGCTATTAAACCGTGTTTCGACTGCAGCGTTAATATTGACCTGCGTGGTGGGGAGTAAGCTTTGGGCGAATGAGCCACTCGCGCTAGACCAGGTTCTTAACCGCGTATTGGAGGCTAACCTTCGGCTTCAGGTTCAAAAGCTCGACCAACAGATGGCGGAGGAGCGGGCGCAGGCCGAGTACGCAATTTTTGAGCCGGTGTTGCTTCTTACTCTGGCGCGTGAAGGCAATAGTCGCGAAAATAGCGCGGAGCAATTTTTGAGTCAGCGCGTGAGCGAGTTTGACGAGAATAATACGATCTACTCGGCAGCGGTTGAGAGTCAGCTGAGTTCCGGCGCCAGGGTGCGACTGGGATCTCAAACGAGGGGTCTTGAAAACAATCTACAGTCTGGCGACGCGAAGGAATGGGAGACTTTCACGGGAGTGACCGTGACTCAACCTTTCCTGAAGGGGAAGGGTTGGAGCGTCCTTTCTAGCCAGATCAAGTTGGCGGCCGCGGATTCCGCCGTGGCCTTGCAGGATTACAGAGGTCAACTGGCTTTGGTTTTGTCGGAAGCGGAGATGGCTTATTGGGAACTGGCAGCGGCCACGGAGTTCGTCGATTTAAGCGAAAATTCGGTTGAAGTCGCCAGGATTATGTTGAACGACAATCGCGAGCGATTTGAGGCGGGTAAGCTCACTGAGTTAGAGGTGCTTCAAGCGGAGTCAGGGGTGGCCTTACGCGAAGCGAATTTATCTGCGGCGGATCAGAGGCGTCTGGACGCGGCGGCGCGTTTGGATGCATTCCTCGGTCGGAGGTCTTCGGTTTCCGGAAACATTAAGCCGATCGAGAGCTTGAAGTCGCAAGATGCGAGCCTCTATCTCGATACGGGTATGGAGGAAGGCTTTAAGAAGCATCCGGCTTATATCGCCCAAACTGAACGTTGCCGCCAAGCGGGCATTCGTTTGGCGTATGCGCGAAACGAAAAGTTGCCTGCTCTGGATTTGAAGGCGAGCTACGGCTTGAACGGATTGTCTGACACTTTGAGTACAAGCTTAAACAGAACGGTTACCGATAGCGAGCACCCCTCCTGGTACGTCGGCTTTGAAATGCGATATCCAATCTTTGGAGGCAAACGTGAAAAGCATCAGTTGGCTGCCGCGAAGATGAGAACGCGTCAGGCTTTGCTGGAGCTTTCCGCGATCGAGATAGAGCTCGTGAATGGTATGATCGTGCTGGAGCAGAGGGTTGAGAGTTTGCAGAGTCGATTGCAGGCCATGCTGCGGGTTGTCGATCTCAACGAGCGCGTTTTGGCTAACGAGCAGGATTACCTCAGAGAGGGAAAAAGCGAAAGCCGAAAGGTCTTGGAAGCGGAAGAGGACTTGTCGGAGTCGCATTTGGATTCGCTGGCGGCAGCTCTAGAGCTTCGTAAGGCTTTTGTGGATACAATGGTGCAGAAAGGGACTTATTTGGACAAGAGGGGCTTCGAGCTGGATTTCGCTTTCGAGCCTTTTGATGAGAAGGCTCTCCATTAAGAAGGATCCATGCGCATTTCCCTTTTTTTCTTTTTTGCCCCGCTGCTGCTTACACACGCGCCCAGCGCGGTCTATGCCGAGCTCGAAGTGACCGGCCTGATAGAGCCGAATTGGGAAGCGACTTTGGCTCCGACAATTTTGGGGAGGGTCGAGGAAGTATTAGTCAAGGAGGGGCAACGCGTGGACGCGGGAGCTCCTTTGATCTTTTTGGAGAGAACGGTCGAGCAACTCGAAGAGGAAAGGCGTCGAGTCGTTGCGGATAGCATGGTGGAGATCGAAATTTCCAAAGCGAAGCTGGAAGTATTGAAGTCCGAATTCGAGGGGACTCAGCGTCTGTTCGACGGCTCCGGTTCGGTGAGCAAAGAAGAGTTGGATAGGGCGCGCTTGGATTTTCGCCTCGCCGAGGCGGAACTGGCGCAGCTGAAGGAGCGGAAGAAGATCGAGATACTTGATTGGAATTTAGCTAAGGAACAGGTGACGCGAAGGGAGATTAGAGCGCCGCAGAAGGGCATTGTGGTAGAAGTGCTGCCGGAGGTAGGCGAAGTCTATGAAGCCAGACAGCCTCTGGTACGTATTGTCGATGCCGCTACAGTGCGTTTAGTGTTGGATATTGACGCTCTGCAAACGGGAGGGATCGAGGAAGGTTCTGCGGCTCTGGTCGAAGTCCGGTTACCAGAGGGAGAGGTTGTCGCGGAGGGAAAAGTCGATTTCGTTTCCCCGGTTGTGGACCGGGCGAGCGGTTTGCGCCGGGTCCGCATTTTGATCGACAATGAGGAGGGCTCGATTCTTCCGGGATTGCCGGCGCTCGTTAAATTTAAGGAGATTTAAAGCACTGTATGGCGGATTCTGGATACGCTAACCAAGAGGGATTTACCTCGGTTTCCCAGTTGAAGAAGTTTTCAGGTCCGCCCACTGAATTTTGGCCGCTGTTTTTAAAGTGCGCTTGCGAAAATACCGGAGCGAGCCGGGCAGCCTTGGCTGCGAAAGCGGCCCTTCGCCCATCGGACGCACCGGTTTGGCGCCAATTGTCAGCTTACCCCAAGGGCGGCGCGTCTTTACCGGAGTCGAAGCTTCTTAGTCTGGCAGCCGCCGAAGGGATCGCTCGAAGCGGAAAGGATTTCGCATTTGCGGTGGGTTCGGAGGAGATCGGAGAGGGCGTGGTTTGGCTAGAGTTTTCCGAATCGAATTGGCCGGAGGATGCGGTTTCCGCGACGGCGTCTCTATTAGGTTTATTGCCGGAGGCTTGGCGACTTAATCGGAATGCTCGGGCGCTCGATGAACGATTGAAGCGCCTGACGGAAGCGTTGGACTTGAATCTGGTGGTCGGCGCTCAGAAGCGTTTTGCGGAAGCGGTTTTTGCAGTTTGCAATGAGTTGGCCGGACTCTTCGATTGCGAGCGAGTGATCTTGGGGTGGCAAGATGATGAGGCGCTGCGCTTGAAGGGCATGAGTCAGGCGGATAAGTTCGATGCCCGCAGCCATATTATAAGGCAGGTCGAGGCGGCCATGGAGGAGACCTTCGATCAGAATCAAACTTTGGTCTATCCTGCGATCGAAGGAGAGTCTGTAATCGTGAGAGAACATGAAGCCTACGCGAAGGAAGCTTCGGTATCGCATATGTGTTCTCTGCCGCTTCGCTCGGGGACTGAGGTGTGCGGCGTCTTGCTTCTGGAGCGTGGGCAAAAGGGTTTTTCAGAAGAAGAGCTGCGGCAGCTTCGAGTGATGGCTGACCAAATTGGGCAGCGTTTAAAGGATCTGAGGAGTCAGGACATGGCTTTTCCCTTGAGGCTTTGGCTTGGTTTGAAGGAGAAGTGCAAGGGCTTCCTCGGACCTCGCCACACGGGAGCAAAGTTGGCGGGCGTTGGAGCGGCTCTTGTAGTTCTATTTCTAATACTGGGTCGGCTTCCGTATTCGGTGGAGGCCCCGGCCACTTTGAGAAGCGACCAAGTGGTCTACGCAACGGCTCCCTTTGACGGGTTTATCGATGAGGTGTTCTTCAAGGTCGGCGACTCTATTCAAGAAGGCGATAGGTTGGCGACTTTCGACACAAGAGAGATCTTGGCCCAGCAGGCTGCCGAGATCGCGAATCGCGATCGCTTTGCCAAAGAGATGGAGCGAGCGCGGGCCAACAATGCATTGGCGGACATGCGGGTTGCCGAAGCCCAGCTCGAGCAGGCCAATGCGGTTTTGGAGAAGACGCTCTATCGACTGGAGCAATCCGTGATCACCGCGTCTGTCGATGGCGTAATCGTCGAGGGGGACTTGAGGAAGCGGCTGGGCGCGCCGGTGCGTCAGGGAGAAGCGTTGTTCCAGCAGGCGCGATTGGATTCGATTTATGTGCAAGTCGAGGTGGCCGAAAAGGACGTGCATGAGATTTTGGATGCGGAGGAGGCTCGAATGCTTTTTGCGGCGCAGCCGGACACCGCGTTCCCGCTCTTGATTGAGAAGTTGCAACCTGTCGGGATGCAAACGCCTTCCGGCATTGTTTTTCGTTTGCGGGCCAATAGCCAGGAGGCCGCTCCCGATTGGTGGAGGCCGGGGATGAGCGGAACGGTTAGGATCGATGTGGGCTGGCGAAATGTGGGTTGGATTTTGACGCATCGCACAACGGATTGGCTGAGACGTCAGCTTTGGTGGTAGAGGGATTGCGATATGGGCAAGACCTTCAGCGAATCTTGGCATCGGGTATCGGGACTGCGAGCGCAGCTGCGACCGCAGGTGAGAGTGAGGCGTCAGTATTTCAGGGGGGAGCGCTGGTACTTGCTGCAGGATCCGTACAACAATCAGTTCTTCCGATTGCGACCGGCCGCGTATGCCTTCGTATTGCGCTTGGGTCCGAAGATGACCGTGGAGCAGGCTTGGAAGATCGTGATGGAAGAGCGGCCCGATGATGCGCCGGGTCAGCAGGATGTTGTGGATTTGCTTTCGGAACTCTATGCTTCGAATTTGCTGACGGCAGACGTTCCGGCGGATACGGCGGCTCTTTTTCAGCGATTCAAGAAGCGAAGGAAGCGCGAAGCGACCGCCAAGCTTTTGGGCGCAATGTTCGCTCGATTTCCGTTGTTTAACCCAGATGCCTTTTTGGATAGGGTGAAGCCTTTCTCGGATCGCGTATTCAGTCGTTGGGGACTATTGGTTTGGTTTGCCGCGATGGTTTGGGGGTTGTCTTCCGTGGTGGGCTCGGCGGACCAACTGGTGAGCCAAAGCCTGAGAGTTCTGGAGCCGAGTAATTT
>JBCCZW010000240.1:0-6744 GCA_039186805.1 Verrucomicrobiota bacterium | reverse complement strand
CTGCGACACGGCAGACCTCGCCTACATGAAGCTGCTCTACAAAAACGGAGCGGATCCGAAGGTGAAAAACATCAACGGATCCACCACGCTCATGTACGCCGCCGGCCTCGATAGCCACGCTCCCGAGGAAGAAGCCGGCACCCCGCCCGAGTGCCTTGAAGCCGCCAAATTCCTAGTGAATCTCGGATTGGACGTTAATGCGATCGACGACAACGGCGAAACTGCCATGCACGGCGCTGCATACAAGAACGCGCCCCAAGTCGTGAAATACCTCCACGAACAAGGCGCTAACATCGAAATTTGGACCCAGCTGAACAAACGCGGCTGGAGCCCGCTATTCATCGCCGAAGGCTATCGCCCTGGAAACTTCAAACCCGACTTCGCCACCATCGACGCGATCCACGAAGTCATGCTCGCCAGCAACCTATCAATCCCCACCGGCCCTCGCCCGAAACACGTCAACTACGCGCCATAGATGACGGAGGTTGGACTTTAGTCCGACCCCATAGGTATTGCGTCCTCATTTTCCAAATACATATCGCTTCATACGCTTCAGCGGCTTGAGCAAACGGTACGCTCTTTTCCCATCTCCCGGATAAGGAATCCAACGCGGCTCAAAGTAATACCGTTCCTCCTCGCTCATGTGCGGTCTCCAATACTTGCACCCTTCAAAGTAATAATGCGTTACCTGCGAGTGTCGGCTTAATGAAAGGTCATTCTGCTTCGAGCCCCCATGAAGTAAATTCGCCGCCCAAACTAATGCCTGCCCCTTCTTTAAAATCCCAAGCTCCTCTCTCAGCCCCTCTCGCTCGATCGTCTCTTCGACAAAACCAAGGTAGCCACCGTAATTCTCCAAACCCGCCTCCACGCCAGCTTCCCGATAGTTTGCTTCCGCAAGCCTGTGACTGCCCGGATAATAAATGAGCGGTCCTTGATCCGGTCCAATATCCTCCAAGGCGATCCAAACGCCGCACATCATTCCAAAAGGTTCCGAATTGAAATGCACGCTATCCGAATGCGTCTCTTGCTGAGTTCCCTTCGGAAAATTCAAAGTCTGAAACGGCAGCGGCTTCGCGCCGAACAACGCTCCCAAAACTCCCAATATCTTCGGCGAAGTCGCCAAGCTCTTGACGCTCCGACTGATCCGCCAGGCATCTTGGATGCGCCTACGATCCGCCTGCGATACCCGTTTTGGCTTCACGCCGCTCCAATAGGGATCCATGTCAGCGATCACCTGATCCAAGACGGTCTCGCTGATTCCCGAATCGATTATCAGAAAACCGTTTTCTCTAAAAAACTCGCGATCTCTCTGCTCCAAAACGCTCATCGCAAAAACTGGGACTCTTGATATTTAATGCAGCAACTCCGTCGGTTCCTCTTGGGAATGAAAACCTGGCCAAGAGCGAAACCTCCTCACCTCTCGCCAAGGTCTCTCCGGCAACGCCTTTATCTTATCCCCTTCAAGCCAACTCGAACCCCCTTCCGCTAATTCCCTCTCAAGTTCCGCTTTCATAGCGGCGCAGCGCTCCGCTTCCTCCCCCGCTAAGTTCCGCTGCTCTAGAGGATCTTCCGCCAAATTGAAAAGCAACTCTCCACCGCCAGTCGCCCCGTAAAGATACTTCCAGTTGCCCTCTATCTGGGTAAAGCTCGCATCGCACTGCCCGCTCAAACGCTCTCCCGACGCATCGCCTTTGGCTAACGCCAATAGGTCTATTCCCGTCGCATCTTCAGGTCTTTCTTCGACGCCCGCCACAGACAAGCAAGTTGGCAAGATGTCCTGCAATCCCACCCCCGTATCGCAAAGCCAATTCAGATGAGGCGTGAAAATATATGGATTGCCCGCCGCATGAATCGTATCCCAGCGCTGCTGGTCGGTAGTAATCAATAAAATATTGGGTCTCATAAAACACTCGAGGATTCCACGGTCAAGCCCTCCACATATCCAAAGAATTTGCAACCTATCGCTCAAGAAAACCGCCACAAGCGACCCACAGAAAAACCTTCCTCAACGAATTGCCCTCTTGGCAACTGCCACGATATATCGAACATCCCTAAGGAAACAAAACCGCACCTTACGCAAGCCCGATGACTCCCCCCTCAGCAATAATTATAGGAGCAAGCTCCGGAATAGGCCGCGCCCTCTCAAAAGAACTAGCCTCTTTAGGTTGGGGCGTTATCGCTGCCGCCCGACGTATCGAAATGTTGGATTCGCTCAAGAACGCATTCCCTGAACAAATCGCCACCATGGAAATGGACGTCTTGAATCTCGATAGAACCCTCGAAACCATGGACCAATTTTTCCGGGAGGCGAATCGCATCGACCTTGTAGTCATCAACGCAGGCGTTGGGGAGATTAACTTGCCTCTGAATCTTGAGGAGGATCTCCAAATGATCGATACCAATGCGCGTTCCTTCGCGGCCCTTGCATCCGTATCTTTTAGGCAGTTCGCCCTGCAAGGCTCTGGTCACATCGCTGGCATCACTTCAATCTCCGCTGAACGCGCAGGACCAGGTATCGCCTACACCGCTAGCAAAGCCTTCGCATCTCGCTACCTCGACGGTCTCCGCCTAAAGGCGTTTGGAGAACGCAAGGACATCGCAATCACTGATATACGTCCTGGATTTGTCGATACAGACATGATAGACAAAGAAACCGCATTCTGGGTCGCTCCCTTAGACAAGGCCGCTAAGCAAATCGCAAATGCCATAATAAGGAAGAAGAAAGTCGCCAACATCACGAAACGTTGGCGACTCATCTCATGGCTCTTTAAGCTGTTGCCCGAGCGAATCTATGCGAAGCTCGTGTACTCCAAACGAAGCTAAATTTGCGAAGCCCGGCGCAACTTAGAGATATCGAAACTCAAAGCGCTCGACTCCTCCACCGTCCCGGCGACTGTATCCAAAATGCATGACAAGGCTCGCTTCTTGAGATCACCGCTAATAGCGAAGTTCTCGGGAATCTGGATCAAGCCGCCCATCATGCCAGGATGATCTCTTTGGATCCAATGCATCATTTGGTAAAATACATGATTCGCCACAAAGCCGCCCGCATGATGCGATGCAAATGCGGGCACCCCGCTCTCAGTCAAATTTATGGTTAGATCCCGGTAAGGAATATCCGTCCAATAGCCAGGCTCGTCTCCAGCGATCACCGTTTTGCTCTTCGGCCTTCGCCCGGCCGCATCTTTCAACGACACATCAGACTCATTCAGCGCCAAACGCTCGATAGCTATCGACGTATGCGGAGCGTTCCCAAACAATATCGCGGAGTCCCACCCTTGCAATATCGTGGGTACCAACGCTTGAAAACTCCCATCCCACAATAAGGGCAACTTCACCGACTGCACAAACCGCTCCTCATCGCAAAAGTCCGCAGCGCAGGAAACAAAATCCCAAGCTGAATTCCTTTCGCTGCCTGGCGCATTATCGAATCCGACGAGTAAGATCTTTAACATAGGTTTCCTTTGATTTGCTGTACGGAACCTTTAATATAGCTCCAGAAACGACCTACGTCAAATCAAGGGCAATGACTGCGATTATTCCGCGTCTATAGGGCGATAAAAGGCCCTCTTCTTACCGACGCCTCCCACGCATATGCTCCCGGTTTCTTCCTCAATCTTCGACACCAATGCCGGAATCTCATCACGCTCCGCCTTGAACGCTACCTTGATCAAGTCCTCTGACTTGAATGCGAAAATAAGTTCCTTCACCAATCCCTCTGAAACGCCATTTTTGCCGACCTGCGCCGCGGGCTTCAAACGTTGGGCCACCCCACGAAGCGCCGCCCTATCTTTGCTGCTCAATTCCAACATCGCTCCCCATTGCGAAAGCCTGCCGCGCAAGTCAATCCCATAGAGCCTACGTAGCCTAGGCCTCTCTCAGCCGCCTAGGCGAAAATGCTCTGTTCGGCCTTCCTCAAGGATTGGCTCAATTGATCCAGGCTTAACGGTTTGGGCAAGTAATCGTTGAGCCCCGCTTCAAGGCACTTTTCTCGATCTCCTTCAAGGGCGTGCGCCGTCAGAGCGATTATGTAGACATCCGCATTGTCGGCCCCAGCCTGCCCTTGGCGAATCTTCCGAGAAGTCTGAATGCCATCGATCGGAGCCATCCGGATATCCATCAGCACGATGATGAACTTCTCTCTATTCATCAACTCAAGCGCTTCGATACCATTGCTAACGGTCGCCACCTCATATCCAAGGTGTTCCGCAAGCTTGGTGGTAATCAGCTGATTGTTCGGGTTATCGTCGACGACCAAAACCCGCAGTTTCTCCTCGCTTCGCTCTTCCATCGGCAAATCCGACTCTACCTCTTCTCGAAACATAAGCAACTCTTTCGCGTGTCTATTCCTTTGCTGCGGCAGGTTAAGTTCGAAGCAGAAAGTCGATCCCTCGCCTTCCTCGCTATTCGCCCAAATATCTCCCTCCATGGCAACGCATAGCCGCTTGCAAATGGCCAATCCCAATCCCGTGCCTTCGAATTCGCTTCCGCGCCGATAAGCCGCCTGCTTGAATGGCTGGAATAGATTTTCCGCCTGAGACTTAGACATCCCGATCCCCGTATCCTTGATCTCGAAACGCAACTTCGCAAATCCGCTCTTTTCAGAGGGAACCGACGAAGCATAGACTTTTATTACTCCTTTTTGAGTGAACTTGATCGCGTTGCCGACTAGATTCACGAATATCTGCTTAATTCGTATCGAATCTCCCAATACGTTTTTTACCTGCAGATTCGAGTTT
Organism: Verrucomicrobiota bacterium; assembly: GCA_039186805.1. GTDB lineage: Bacteria > Verrucomicrobiota > Verrucomicrobiia > Opitutales > Opitutaceae > JBCCZW01. The sequence goes on along the minus strand of JBCCZW010000240.1, from coordinate 2,005 downwards.
TCGATGCTGAAATCCAATCCCTTCATTTTCGCCTTCCCAGCCATAATCGCCTGGATTTCCAAGAGTAAATACTCGAGGCTCAAATCATCCTCAAAAAGCTCCAAATTGCCCGACTCGATTTTCGAATAATCTAGCACCTGATTTATCAACTGTATCAGCAACTGCCCACTCGACGAGATCGCCTCCACGCACTCTGCCTGCTCATCATTCAAATCGGTATTGGAAAGCAAGTCGCAAAAGCCGATCACCGCATTCATTGGCGTTCGAATCTCATGACTCATATTCGCCAGAAAACTCGTCTTCGCATCGCTCTCCGCCACCGTGTCCTTCAACTTCTGCGTCTTCCGCTTCAAAGATCGCGCTATTTTCGACTTATGCTTCAGCGCCCTGTCCAAGGCATCCTGGAGATTGCTGATCGAACCCTGGGCCAAAGCCTCCTCGTGCCTCCGAGAGCTGACATTGTTGAAGAATAAGACAAACTTGGAAGCCGCTCCTCTTGAAAACCGAACCGGAGCCCCCTCTACTTCCGCCCAAATAGGAAATCCCGATCTATGGTAGACCACCAATTCGCTTCGGTACCTCCTACCCTCCAAACACTCGTCGGCCAATTCGCCCAGCACCGCTTTAGTCTCTGGACGAGAACGAAACAAACTCGGCAGCTTCTTGCCCACCAAAGTATCGAAGTCCCAGCCGAGCATGTAAACGAATGCCTCATTCGCCCAAAGAATCCTAGACGCAGCATCCACTAGCAAAACCCCCGAAGAAAATGAATTTAACGCGTTGGAAAGAGAATCTCGATCCATCTTTAACTCGAGCGGAGACGGCGTCGCCGCCAATTCGCTATGGTCTTCAAAAGTCACCTTGACCGACCGAACCAACTCACCTGAACCAAGCTCCGCATCAAAGCTGCAGCAACTTAACGCGATGTTCCCTTCGCCCCACAGAAAGGGAAATGACTCTCTCTCATTTTGACCCTTCACCGCGTTCGACCATACCTTCCGAAATCGTCTTTGATCCTTCCGCGAGAAACACAAACAGTCCTCGATCTCAAAGACCTCGCTTTCCTCCGACAAATGCTCCCAAAGCTCCCGCAGCGACTCTGACGCCTCCAGCAGTTTGCCTTCGACGTCAAAGCGCGCCCAAAGAGCAATCGCTTCCGCGTTCGCCCGCAGGTCTCTGTTCAAACTCTCAGCTTCAGCATTCACCCTAGTTCTAGGTACGATTCTCTAGAACTATACATACAAAACTGAATCAAAAGAAACCCCTACAATGCGAGCTGGCAGTCTTTAGGACGATATTTACAAAAACCCCGTAAATCTTCCCATAGCCTAACTCAGATCGCCCAGAGAAAATCCTCTACCGACTAAAATCGCTAGATTCATCCTCGTCGCCTCTTCGGCATAGGAGCCCACATTCGCATCAGATACTCGGATAGATTCAACATGCTGATCTTATCCATTCCCTCGTAAATCGCTACTTCGCGAAAGGGGGACTCAAATCGAGACCGCTCCTCAAAGTACTCCCAAAGCATGCTATTCAGATTTAAAACAGCCTCCTCACGACGCCCCCTGCGCTTTGCCAATTCCAGAACCCTCGACTCCCAAAAGAGCTTCTCTTCCGGGTGCGTTTCCACGTAGTCGAAAAGAATCTGTTCGTAGCGATTTAAGCTCATCTAACAAGGGATCCGATCAAGCAGCGCCTCAACCTGCAAATCCTTTTTACGCATCCGCCCGCAAAGCCAGCAACCCGCCGACCAAAAGCCTCAACAAGTCAAATTAGGGAGCCGTTCGCCCGCAAAGTCGCCCCGCTCATGGCTGCAAAAAGCCGAACTCCTAAAAGCGCGTCCCGTTCACCGTACGGATGTCTCGGACGAAAGTCTCGGTAAACTGGAGCACTTCGTTGATATCGTCTGTCGAGATATATTCCATACGAATCTCGAACCGAATCATTTTCTGGCGAATCAACGCCAAGGTATCCGTACCCACCATTGGCTCCCGGATCTCCT
>JBCCZW010000239.1:0-6746 GCA_039186805.1 Verrucomicrobiota bacterium | reverse complement strand
GTCGCGAATGTTGGGGTGTCCCGATTTGAGGGAACTCAAGGGGCGGTTCGAAGGCAGGACGATGGTTCTGGTATCAGCGGGTCCCTCTTTGGACGAGGCCTTGCCTTTCGTGAAGGCCGCTTGCGAAGACGCTCTGGTGGTGGCGGTGAATTCGTCTTACCGCGCTTTGAGGAACGCGGGTATAGCGCCGCATTTCGTGATGGCGGCGGATCCTTACGAGCATACGGCGAAGGGTTTTGAAGGAGTGGAGACGGAGGGCACAATTTTGGTCGCTCCGTTTATCGTATATCCGAAGGTCTCGGAGTTGTTTGAAGGGAGAACCGTCACTTGGTCGGAGAACAACGTGTTGGCGACCTCCTTTCGAGAGGCTTTGGGATTGGGGGTCGGCAGCAGGGTGGTGGAGCAGGGTACTGTATCGGCTTGCGGATTTGACCTCGCTAAGGTCTTGGGGTGTCGCCGGATCCTGATGGTGGGCCAGGATTTGGCGGCAAGAGAGGATGGGCAGACGCATGCGACGGACTCGTTTTATACTGGGGAGGGGCTGAATTTTACGGATGTCGAAGCCTGTCGTTGGATGCCTGGTAATACGATTGAGAAGGTCCCGGTAGAGAGCAAACTCTACGTTTATCTTAAGACTTTCGAGCAGCTTGCCGGGAGCTATGGCGAGGATTTGGAACTAGTGAATACATCGCGCCTAGGAGCTCGGATTGAGGGGATTCCTTACGAACCTGCTGAAGCGGCTTTTGGCCGATTGGGTGACGAGCGTTATGAATGGGACCTTGGGGAACGTTTTGAGGAGGTTTTTGAGGACGTATCGAAGCGCAGGGTCGAAAGTGATCCGATTCGAGATGAGATGAAGCGTTTGTCGGCCTACCTTAAGGGGGTCAGCTCTACCGCACTTTCAATCGCTTTGGAGATCGAGATTGGAGGGGAAGGCGGATTTGCGGAGGATTCCCAATTGGAAGAGTTGCGACGAAAAGAGAGAGAGCTCGATGGCCTGGTGCAGTCTGATCCTCGCTTTGAGGGGATTTTGCGCGAGGGGCAGCTCAAATTGGAGCTGGCTCGATTTAAGAAAGAGATGCGCGCTTTAGGAGAGGATTTGTCTGAAAGAGAGCGCTCTTTAGAGAGAACTAAGGGTTTGTGTTGGGCTTTGGCCGAGGGAGCTTTCAGGCTGTATTGCGATTCTCGAGAGGGAATGGGGGAAGGTACTCATGAGGAGCAGGCCTTGAGGTGAGTAGCGCTCGCGGCTCGAAAGTAAGAAATACGCGCGAATTTTGGAAAAACGTTAAAGGGCTTCACTCATCGGACGATAGAGAGAGTTGGCGTATAGAACTCTTATGAGTGATTTTCAAGTAGCAGGCTTAGCAAGCGGATTCGATTGGAAGTCCCTAGTGGATCAACTAATCGAGATCGAGCGTGTGCCTCAGCGCCGCCTTGAAGAAGAGAAGAGAGAGAACGACAGCAAGTCATCCGCTCTTGGTACCGTAGAGACCAAGCTAGGTAACCTGGGCAATGCCCTGTCTGACCTGCAAGAAGAGTCGCTGTTTAACGCGAAGACTACTGATTTATCTGCCGAGGATATTAATATATCGGCGTCCGCCTCCACTTCTACCGCGGTAGGCAACTATGAGATCACGGTTACTCAGTTGGCCACCGCAAGTAAGCGTACAGGATCGACCGATGCGGGCGGCACGATGGGGGCGGTGACCGATACGCTTTCTACTCTCCGGTTGGCTACCGATATCTCTGGGGGAGATTTCACGATCAATGGCCAGAGCATCTCGGTAGAGACGACCGATACGCTGCAAGACGTGTTTGATGCGATTTCGACCGCCACAAGTGGCGTGGTGACAGCGGCTTATGATGCGGTAGGGGACAAGGTGACTTTGACCAGCTCATCAGGGCAGCTTGAATTGGGAGCGGATGAGGATACGAGTAATTTTTTGGATGCCTTGCGACTGAAGCAGCTCGAAGTTGTGGATGCGGGGAGCGGCAGCGTTTCCGTGACGAGCGCTCGAGAGTTGGGCGTAGTGGATCTTTCCAGCTCGATCGCTGATAGCGGCATAACCGGTTCCTTTACGGGCTCGGACACTTTCTACATCAACGGTGTGCAGATCGATTTCGACGCGGACAACGAGAGCATGCAGACTTTGATGAATACCGTGAATGCCTCCGATGCGGGCGTGACTATGAGTTACGACTCGGCTGCGGACCAGTTTCGTATCGTCAACAACGAGACGGGGGCATACGAAATGAACGTCACGGACAGCAGCAATGGTCTGCTGGCGGCGATTGGGCTAGATGGCTCCGCCACCGTGGGCAACGACCTGACTTTTTCGATCGACGGCGGCTCTTCGGTGACTAGCCGTACTAATGTGATCACTTCGGATGACCACGGTATTGAAGGTCTCACGATCACGGCGAACGAAACCGGCACCCAGAAGATTACGATCAGCCGCGACTCGACGGAGTTGAAGACAAAGATCGATGACTTTATCGCCAAGTATAACGACATTCAGGATTACATCTTAGAGAAGACTAAGATCGAGACGAACGACGACGAAGTCGAAGCGGGCGAACTGGCGGATAATAGAGAAATTACAGCCCTGGACTCCGATTTGCGGAGCCTGGCGTTTACTGCGATCGACGGGATGAGTGGAGATATTTTCCGCTTGGAACACCTGGGGATCGACTTCATTAGCGGCACTTCGAAGTTAGAGATCAAGGACAGCGATGCTCTGAACGAAGCGTTGGCCAGCAATTTGGATGTACTCGAGGAGTTCTTCATGGAAGGAGACACGAGCTTCGCGGCTCGGATGGAAGAGTTCATCGAAGATTTTACCGACGACGACGGGATCTTGGATATCCAGCAGGAGAATCTAAGCGAACGGAATAAGCGGATCGACGCTCAGATAGAGGAAATGGAGCGTCGCGTTGAATTTCAAAGATCGGCATTGGAAGCCGGATTTATAGCCATGGAAACGGCGCAATCGAATATTCAGAACCAGCAATCTGCATTGGCTAGTTTGCAATTTTAGGTTTATGAAAGCGTACTTTCCACGGCATGCATACCTCTTCTAAAAGCTTTTCTAGGCGATTGGCCGTCTTGACGGCGATCGCGCTCATCTTGGCGGCCTTTTCCGGCTGCAAGACGACTAATCGCGTCAACCAGCGCTTCGACACGACGTTCGGTAAGAAAGCCCGCGTGACCAATGTGCACCAGGCGATCGATTTGCCCGAGCATCTGCGTCGCGTGGCGGTGCTGCCGATGTACCTTGGCCGCTACGATCACATCGACTTTTCGTTGGTTGAAGAGAATTTCGCTCAGGAGCTCATCAAGAAGAATCTCTTCGAGGTCCACGTGGTGACGCCTGAGGATATGAATGAGCGCTTCTCCAGAGAGCGCTATTCGTCGGCGGACTATTTGCCGACTAAGCTTTTGTCGAAATTGCATGAGGCCTATGCGATCGATGGAGTGCTTTTAGTGGACGTGAGCTATTTTAGCGCTTACAGACCGGTGGGACTTGGCGTTAGGGCCAAGTTGCTGGATGGACATACTGGAGAGATCGTGTGGGCGATGGACCAGTTGTTCGACTCCTCGGTCCCAGCGGTATCCAATGCAGCAAGGGAGTTTTACAAGACTCAATCTTTGCTACAGTATCCTATGAATGATACCACTTTCGTGCTCCACAGCCCGAATCGCTTCTCGAAATACGTCGCGGAATCGGTTTTTAGCACGATTTCTAACAAAATTTTAAAAAATCCTTAAAGGTCATCAGGAGAGAGTCGTTTATTTAAAACATATTAACAAATAACCTGATAAAAAACCTTAAGACAACCTGACCGCCATGAACATTAACGATTCAAACAATGCCAACCACATCTATGCTCAAAATCTGGCGAATAGCGCTAAGGCGAAGCCTGGCCAAGGAACTGACGCGGGAGCGAAGCCATCTTTCGACGACAAGCTTGATCTTGCCGCATTGGACAAGCTTCGCGCTGAGCCGGAGATCCGGCCAGAAGTCGTAGCCAAGGGCAAAGAACTGGCGAACGACCCAAATTGGCCGCCAAAAGAAATGATCGATTCGATTGCTAAACTGATCGTGCCATTTGCCGATGATGAGTAGGTAGCTTCCGTGCGGGAATGACTTCCCCATGAGTAGTGGCTCCTATTTTCAGTCATAGTATGAACCCTAACGCAGCATCTTATAAGAAAGCCGCAATCCTCTCGGCCAGCCCTGAACGACTTATCCTAATGCTCTTCGATGGAGCGATCGATGCGATGAATCGGGCAAAGGAAGGCTTCAAGATCGAAGAACAACGCGACAAGAACGAGACGATTAGCAATAACCTTATCAAGGCGCAGAACATTTTCGCCGAGCTCCAACGCTCGTTGAGAATGGATAGTGGAGCAGAATTCGCCAAGAACATGTACGGTCTGTATGATTTTTATACGACCAAGCTTAATGAGGCGAATTTCAAAAAGGAGGAAGCTCCCATCGACGTAGTGCTCAAGCTCTTCAAGGAAGTGCGTGATGCTTGGGCTGAAATGCTGACCAGGGCAGATGTTAAAGTAAGACCGCCGCAGGTCTACGGTAAAGCCGCCGGTGCCGGCATTTCACTCCGAGCGTAAGAGACGCTCAACAAACTAAAGGGATAATCTAATTTCGAAAAGACTCAGCGCCCTGCTGGGTCTTTTTCTTTTTGCTACTTCTCGAAAGCCGCTCAGATTTTAACCGATGCCAGAGATCGATAAGCTATTCCGATTGCTTGAGACCTACGAGGAATTGACTGCTAAGGAAGCCTTCTGCCTGAAAGAGGTTAACTTGGAGGGGGTTAAGGAGGTTCAGGTGAAAAAAGCTCCGATCCTCAAGGAGATGCAGCGCTTGAGAGAGTTGCTCTCGATGGAAGAGGCGGTTCTTAAGGAGGACTACAATCGACGGGTGGCGGATCTGCTCGCTGCTGAGGATAGAAATGAAAAACGGCTCGGCGAATTGATGGCAGAAAACCGGATGGCGTATCGAAGACTTTCCAATACTACGACCGCGGCGTCGAAAGCAGTACGCGCTTACGGGCATGCTGGGCAACCGAGCGTAAGTCCCAAAGGGAAGATGGGAGAGGCCTAGCTAAGGTTGTTTGGGAAGATGTCCGACAATCGAAGCCAATCTTATAAGGAGCGTGCGATTCCCTATGCCCGCCATCATATTGATGAAGCGGATATTCAAGCGGTGGTCGAAGTGCTGAGATCGGATTTCTTAACTCAAGGGCCGAAGATCGAAGCGTTCGAAAAAGAGCTTTGCGAAGTAAGCGGGGCGAAATATGCGGTTGCGGTTTCAAGCGGAACAGCGGCTTTGCATATCGCCTGCATGTGTTTGGGTATTGGGAAAGGGGATACCGGTATTGTTCCTGCAAATACCTTTGTCGCCACTGCAAACTGTTTGAGGTATTGCCAAGGCGAGGTTGCCTTCTGCGGCGTGGATGAACGGACCGGTAAAGCGGGAGTTAAGCACTTTCGGGAGCTTGTCGAGTCGGGCGTAACACCGAAGGTGATACTACCTGTTTCGTTTGCGGGCAGCGCAAAAGGACTTGCCGAAGTAAAGGCGTATGCGGATCAGATCGGGGCGAAGGTAATCGAAGATGCGGCTCATAGTTTGGGGGCTAGTTATGTTGCGGCGGATGGAAGAACTTACCGTAGCGGGTCATGCTCTCATAGCGACCTAGCGATTTTGAGTTTTCATCCCGTTAAGCATATATGCGCGGGGGAGGGTGGCGCGGTGTTGACGAACGACGCGGAGATCGCGCAAAGAGCGAGGCGTTTGCGGAGTCACGGTATTGAGAAAACGGATGCGGTGAGGGATGCCGAAGGTCCATGGGCTTATGATCAGTTGGAGTTGGGGTATCACTATCGAATGACGGATATTCAAGCGGCGCTGGGTTTGAGTCAGTTGAAGAAGCTTCCAGGGTTTCTGGAGAGAAGGCGAGCGATCGCGAAGCGTTACTTGGAGCTATTGGATAAGGAGCCGTTTTCTTCGAAGTTTGAGCTGCCGGAAAAAGATGAAGGCTCGGCTTGGCATTTGTTTGTATTACGATTCGCGAATAAGGAGATGCGGAAGCGAGCATACGGTTATTTGCATGAACAGGGAATTCGAGTGCAGGTACACTATCGGCCTGTGTTTTTGAATGAGTATTATAATGGCGAGCAAGCTGTGGAAACGGGGAATGCGTTTTATTTAAGTCTCCCCTTGTATCCGCTTTTAAGTGACGAAGATATAGAACGAGTTGCCCATTGTCTTCGCGAGTTTTGCTTCAATGATTCGATTTAATGGGCAGAGAAATCGTCTTTTATTGTAGGTTCGGCGGGAAGCTTGGGTGGGGGCATGTCATTCGGTGTTCTGCCTTGGCAGAGGCGGCGCAGGACTCTGGATGGAATACCAAGTTATATACGCGTTCAGACCTTTCTGTTTTGGGGGAGGAAACTCGAGCGGCCTTCAATGAGTTTGTGGATGAAGGATCAGTTGCTTTAGAGGAAGTTGTGGAATCCGCGGATGTGTTATTTGTGGATGAGATGTACTGGAAAGATAGCGACTTTGAGCGAGTAGCTAAGGTGACCCGCGCGCGTGGGTGTTGCCTGGCGGCAACAGATGATATGCAGCAGCGTGTCTTGGAGTGTGTGGACTTGATATTAAATCCGGAACCTGGTTTGAGGGGGCGTCCGTATAAGTCGAATGGACGGCAGCTGGTTGGGG
>JBCCZW010000238.1:0-6771 GCA_039186805.1 Verrucomicrobiota bacterium | reverse complement strand
TCCGGATAGATGAATACTCGCGTGAGATCAACCAGTTGCTCCTCGGTGAAATCGATGCGGCCTTTGCGGTGGCTTCTCTGGCCGAAGTTCGTGGGGACCCCCAATATGAACCGTCGATGAGTTGGCTAATTGATCTGTCCTTGTATCAGTTTCGCGGGAATGATGAGGTTGCAGTGCGGCTGGACGAGATCGTGAGGAATGGGATCGACTGCCATACCGGTAACTGCGCGATCATACTGGATAGGCCGTATGAAGCAATCATTCGCAACCGGGCTCGTAGGCGACACTTTGAGAGCCAGGTGAGATTCTTTGTCACCAAAGTAGATGCGCTGGATTTCTTGGGTTCCGAAACGGTTGAATCCGCCTAGGAGAGTTTGATGACATTTGGATGGCGGGTCGACGTCCCGCCCTACATTTGATTCGTAGGAATAGACCTAAACGTGGTCTAGTTCTGGTTGGGATTCGTCGCTTTTGCCGCGTTGGAGCGTGAGCTTTCGCTGCTTCTCGGCTTCGTGGCGTTTGATCGCGGCGCGAAGGTCGTCAAGCTCGGTTTTCATTTCAGCGTAAGCAGGGGCCTTGAGGGAGTTCACGAAGCCTTTGGAATCGGGGCCGTCGAGGTGGTAGAGGGAGAACTCTTGGCTGATCGCAGGAGCGCCGTCGCCTGGGATGCGATTGCTTCGATCGACGATTCCCATGCAAATCGCTTTGGTTTCGTTTTGCCCGAAGCAGAGGCCGTATCCAAGTGACATATACGGTACGGGGTCTTTTTTCCGCGTCTTGATCTTGGAAATGTTTGCGCTCTCGGATACGCGGATGCGACCGATGGAGCGTTGGCGCTTGCGACCGTCTTTGACGACGACTTCGGTGTAGCCAACGCGCAGCTCGCCGATGGTCGGGTGGTCGCCGCCCTGTCCGCGCATCGCGCTGTAAGCGATGGCCATGAGGCCGCCGGTATCGCTCCGGGCGAGAGTTTGAAGGGCTCCGGATCGCTGGGCTGGATATTGTATTGCTTTTTTGGTGACGTCGACCACTGAGCGGTCCTCGGCCTCATTTACTGGAGCCACCATTCCTTGCGACTTTAGTAGATCGACTACGCGACTGTACCGTTTAGGGAAGGTTTCGCTGTCGAGGGGGGCGGTTTCGTTTTCGAAGGTTTCGGCGATTCCGTCGGCCTCTTCTTGCGTTTCCCGGACGAGTCTGTCTTCCAGCAGGCGTTGAGTGTAGTCGCAGGTCGAACCTAGGATTTGTCCGCCGGGAATTTCGCGGAACGCGGATGAGATGCGGCGACTCACTTCCATGCCTTCCGTATCGAGAATCTCAGAGGTGTAGTTTCTTCGAATGGATTGGCGGTGAGCTCTCAGGATTTCAGCAGCTTCCACGATGTCTCCGCAGCTTTGCTTGATAGCGATTGAAGCTAGTTCAGGAGAGTAAAGTCCAGCTTCGCCCATAACGCGATCTACGAGCGCGTTGAGCTGAGTTTCGATCTGGTTCGTAGCGATGGGCTCTTGTCCCTCAACAGCTCGTTCGCGATCGGCGAGTTTGGATGCTAATTCTATAGAACGATGAGTGTTCTCTGGCGATGACATGGAGCGAAATTAGGCTCGGACGGTTAAATCGTAATTAAGGGGCGTCTTTAGAAAATCTTAACAATAAAGGAAAACTAAGTGGTTTATCGTAGGGTTATTCGCAGTTTGTTACAGAAGCTTGTCTGTTGTGTATCAGCGGGGTGATAAAAGGTTCGTATATTGGCTCTTCGATTGACGGAGGAGCGACGAGAGCACGAGGCTATAGGCGTTTTTGAAATCTTATCTTTCGGTATATCAAGAAACCGGAAAACTTCTGTATTAGGATAGTTGTTAAGCTCCTCGCTTTATGGAAAATCGCCTTTTATCGCTCGTAGCGACGACGGTTCTCGGGACAGTTTCGGCTTACGCCGACGACGCCAGATCGCTCTACAATGAAACGAAAACTACTGTTGAACAGTGGGTTGAAACTGAAAATCTCATTTCTGAAGAAGAGAATAAGTGGCGTGTAGAAGAAGCTCTACTGACCGACACTTTAGCGTTGCTCAGGTCTGAAAAGAAGGAGTTGGAAGCGAAGTTGGAGACCTTGAATTCCAGCGCGAGCGTTGCGGACGAGAAGCGTTCCGCGCTGCTCGAAGAAAAAGAATCCCTGGAAGATGCCAGAAGCGTTTTAGAAGGATCGCTCGGAAAACTAGAGAGCGACTTGAAGGGCGTATTGCCTCAGTTGCCCACTCACTTTGTCGAGGGAGCGAGCGCGGTGATTCGCCGTATTCCCGAAGATAGCCAGGCGACTAAGCAGTCTATTTCTCAGCGGATGAGAAACATCGTGGCGGTTTTGAGCCAAGCCTCCAAGTTCGATAACACGATCTCTCTCGAACGCGAAGTGAGAGGAATGTCCGACGGGAGCAGCAAAGAAGTATCTACTTTGTACTTCGGTTTCGCGTTGGCGTACTTTGCTGATCTCAACGGTGAGTATGCGGGATATGGATACCCCGAGGGGGATGGTTGGCAGTGGGTAGAAGCTAAGGAATATGGCACCGCTATCCTAGATGCCATCGCGATGTACGAAAAGAACAAGCAGGCCGCCTTCGTGAGTTTGCCTGTAACCATCAAGTAGGAATTTCGAGATGAAAGTAAGAGTATTCAAGATTTGGTCTGCGATATCGTTCGCTGCCTTGGCAGCAACGGCGAACGCAGCGAGTTTGGAAGAGGTAAACGCGCAAGCGGAAAAGGACCTTAGAGATTCCTTGGTTCGCCTGAGCGAAGTTCGCGGCGAGATGGCAGACAAGAGGATCCCTATCATGCGGGAAATCAATGCCTTGCGACAAGAGACTCGCGAGTTGCAGCGCGAAGTAGAACGAGCTCAGCGTCTACAAGACAGCCGCAGCGTCGGACTGGATGCTCTTGAAGATCGTACTCACGCGATTCGCGAGGAAAACGACTACATCGGCGGCTTGATGACCGAGTTCTTCCAAAGTCTGCGGGCTCAGATGACTGCGAGTGAAGCTCAGCGGTATGAGGCGCGCGTTGACGCTGTGCGGACTGCAATGGATACACCGGATCTCTCTACTCCAGACTTGTTTGCGAAGCAGATCGATGGCGTTGCTTTAGGAATCGAGAGGCTAGACGATCGCTTAGGCGGCTCGAAGTTCCAAGGCGAGGCGATAGCTCCTAGCGGGACCTTGGAAAAGGGTACATTCTTGGAGATTGGTCCGGTGAGCTTGTTCGCCAGTTCGGACAGCGCGACCGCGGGCTATATTGATCGCCACGGAGTGGATACGCCAAAGGTGGTATCGGTTAATGAGACCCTAGATCTGATGGCGGCAAACGTCGCTCAGGGCGGAAGCGGCGAACTGATGATGGATGTGACTTTGGGCGACGCGCTTGCGATCGAAGGAGCTAAAGAGACGATTTGGCAACACATTGAAAAGGGCGGGATTTGGGTAATGCCGATTCTGTTTTTCGCGGGTGTTTCAACGATCTTGGCAATCTTCAAGGTTATATCCATTTACCGGATACGTGTTCCTGATTTGAGTTCCTTGAGTTCCATCATCGCTCTTGTAAAGGAGGGCGACAAAGAGGGCGCGGAGAAGACAGCGGCGGCTTTGCCGTGGAAGTTTGGCAATATGATCAGCTCGGCCGTGAAGTTCGCCGACAAGGATAAGGAGTTGGTCGAGGAAGTGATGTATGAGAAGATGCTGGAGGCTCAGCCTAAGATCGACCGTTTCCTTTCGATCATTGCGGTAACGGCGGCCGTAGCTCCTTTGCTTGGTCTTCTGGGTACGGTGACGGGGATGATCAATACCTTTAAGTTGATCACTCTTTTCGGTACGGGAGACGCTCGATCTTTGTCGGGCGGTATTTCCGAGGCGTTGATTACGACGGAATTCGGCTTGATAGTGGCGATCCCAGCTTTGGTCGCTCACTCTCTGCTGACGCGAAAGGCGCAAAGCATCATGGCTCATATGGAAAAGATGTCGGTCGCCTTCCTTAATGGTCTTCCAAAGGCCTAAGTTGATGAACGAGTTCTTAACAGAGACATTTCTTCCTATCTGGAACTCAGGCGGTACCTTGATGTATCCCTTGGCCGCGCTGGCATTCCTTATCTATTTTTCGGGAGTTGAGCTAATCGTATATTTGAATTCTCAGACCGGGAAGAAGATCAGCAGCGAGTCTCTCGCTCAATACATTGAAAGTCCAGAGTCTGCGAAGCCCGATGTAAGGCGTATGATCGAGTACGCTCAGGATGATAGCGAAAGTTCCGCGGATGTGGCGAATCGCTTTAGCGAGATTCGAAGCGAACAGCTTGGACGCGTCGATCGCAGAAGGTTGATGCTTTCGGTTTTCGTGAGCGCGGCCCCGCTTACCGGTCTCTTAGGCACTGTGATGGGAATGTTGGATACGTTTAAAGGTTTAGCGATGAGTTCAGGCGGTCAGACTGTGAACTTGGTAGCGGACGGAATTTCTCAAGCTTTGATTACCACGCAGCTAGGGTTGATCATCGCGATTCCTGGCTACCTGATGCTCTCTTCTATCGAGAAGCGTCGTGGAAAATTAGATACAGTGATCACGAGCTTGGAGAGCTTGATGATGCAGAGTTTTCAGTCGAAAAAGAATTTGGAAGAAGTGGAGGTTCAGTATGAAGAGAAAGCGCTCGTTTGACGACGGAAAGAAGGGCGAGGAAATCAACATGTCGCCGTTGATCGACATGGTGTTTATCCTGCTGATCTTCTTCATTGTAACGACGGTTTTCGTTGAAGAGACTGGGGTGGATGTGAATAAGCCCCAAGCGGCGTCCGCCACGGATCTTGATAAAAATAGTATCCTAATTGCCATTACGGAGAGCGGGAACGTTGTTTATGGCGGTAAGGAAATCGGAGTGAGTGGGGTACGTCCTATTATCCGTCGCCTCTACCAAAAGGAGAAAATGCCCGTAATTATCCAAGCGGATCGCAAGTCCATTACAGACATGGTGGTACGGGTCATCGATGAAGCTAAATTGGCCGGAGCCGTTTCGGTGAGTTTAGCTACGGAGAGCTGAAGAAAATGAGTTCTTATTATCAGAGCGGCGGTGTGCTTCGAAACCCGATTAGGGTCGTTGCAATTGCGTTCGCGCTTGTGGTTGGGGTTTTGTTTCTTCTGCCGTTTACTCAGCATCTTGCTGGAATGAAGAAAGCGTCGATGGATGTGCGTTCGATCGATGTGGCGTTACCGCCGCCGCCCCCACCGCCGCCAGAGCCGCCGCCACCGGAGGAGAAGAAGGCAGAGACGCCCGAGCCGCAGCTTCAGCAGCAACCGAAGCCGCTGAGCTTGAGCCAGCTAGAGCTCTCTCTGAATCCGGGCGCGGGAGATGCGTTTGGAGCGAGCTTCGGCATGGGAGCCTTTGAGGTGGAGACGGATGCGATGGGCGATTTGGCGACCTTTAGTATTTCGGAGCTCGATGAGGTGCCGCGTATTACACGCACGCCTGATTGGTCTTGGCCTCGCCATGCGATGGGGAAAATTAAGAGCGATCTTACGGCTCGCATCCTGATTTTCATTAATCCGGATGGGCGAGTGGAGGTTCAGAATGTGAGAAATTTGAACTACTCGATTGTTGAGAGGGAGATCATTGATTGGATGCAGCGATTTCGCTTCACGCCTCCAAAGCGGGAAGGCAAGGCAGTTCGCGCAAGATATATGTTTCCGGTAGAGATCGCTAAGCCGTGATCAGTTTGGCAATCAAAAATTATTTAGAGATGAAACTTACGAAGAAAATTACATTAGCCCTTGGCTTGGCGATAGGGAGTTTTTCCTTCGCTCAAACCTACCCGCTGAGCGAGAACTTTTGGACGAGTCCCGAGTTTCAGGATCGCGTAATGGGTAGTTACGGGATGCATACGGGCTTGGAACCGAAGATCAACGAAGAGGAAGGTCTGCTCTTCAAGGAACTGCTGGTTCTCTTGGATCAGAATATGGAATTGGGTAGGGATCGTCTAAAGAATGCGATAACTCCTGAATCAAGCGCGGCTTTGAGCTTTATGTTGGGGACAGTGAATCTCCAGCTTGGCGATTTGGAGGCTTCAGTAGAGGCCTACAAATCGGCGATCAAAAAATTCCCCAACTTCATGAGAGCGTATAAGAGCGCTGGATACGCCTTGGCTCAGGCGAACCAATATGAGGAGGCCACGAAGTATCTTGTGAAAGGCATGGAATTGGGGGGCGCTGATGGCACCACTTGCGGCTTGCTTGGTTACAGCTATCTCAATTTGGATAAATACGGGGCTGCCCTGAACGCTTATAACTTGGCGATGGCCTACGAGCCAGACACGATAGACTGGCAGCTAGGGAAGGTGCGGTGTTTAATCTATATGCAGGCCTATGGAGAGGCTCAAGGCTTGCTTGAGGATTTGCTCCTGAAGGATCTTGATAATTCCGAGCTTTGGCTCCACCAAGCGAATACGAAGCTGGCAATGGATCTCGCGGAAGAGGCCGCTACAAATCTGGAAATCGTTCGCCGGATGGGCCAAGCGAGCTTGGCGAGTCTGACGCTCCTCGGCGATATCTACGAGAACCGAGCAATGCATAAGCTGGCCTTCGAAGTTTATTCGGAAGCCTTGGATAGAACGGATGGCATCAAGGCTCTGAGCAAGGTTAGGAGATTGGCAAGTTCGTTAGTTCAGTATGAAGAGTATGAATACGCTAATAAGATAGCTGAAAGGGCGATGTCTCGTTTCGAATCTGAGATGGAGACTGACCAGGAGGTTGA
>JBCCZW010000237.1:0-6788 GCA_039186805.1 Verrucomicrobiota bacterium | reverse complement strand
GCCTCGCGCTCCTCCCAGCGGTGAAAACCCGGCACAGTCTGAGGCATGCCGTCGATATATAATACCGTAACTCCCTCTTTCTCTAACTTGAGTAGACTCTTCATCGTTTCCAATGGCATATGCTGCGTCCGTGGAACCAATACAGTAGGATATTTCTTACCCAACCCCTTGGAAAGCTGGCGATCCGAAATGTAATCGAAGCCAAATCCGCGCTCATGCAAACGCGCAGCGGTTTTTCCAAACTCCGAATTTTCGAACCACTCGGTGTGATGGACCGTCAACATCTGCTCCATCTCAGTCGGATCATGCCAGATGTCATAGATCGGCCAATACAGAGCAATATCATTATCTGGCTTCCCCGATTGGAGAATCGACTGGCAACGCGCAATATAGGCATTCAACGCAGGCGCATCTCTCCAGATGGAATTGCGAGAATTGTATTGAAAGGGAGCGTAAAACAACCACCCAGGCCACGGGACATCTTCTGGACTGTAGCAGGTGCCATGAAAGAATATATGATTAATCCCATTTAGAAACAATTGATCGATCTCCGGCTTTGCCATGGCGAGAGAAGCTCGAAAGTGATTGCGTATCCAGGTGACCGTCTCCGATGCCACCAGAGGTTTACCCGTCACATGAGCTGCGGATGAGGCCATCCGGTTGATCAAAGGTTGTGGCGGGCCCATATCTGAAACATGAGCGGGGTCGTAGCGCACGCCAGGTATGCCGAACGGCGTCGCCCCGAAGGTTTCCGTTTCAGGAATTCCCGAAGCCGCATAGAGGTCCAGCAAGTTGGCGGTCGCCCCATGAGCCTGGTTTCGCGTCGTGGCGCCCCTAGATTGAGCCCAGTCGTCCCAAGTTTTTACATACCCGTAATGAAGATCGGACAACGTTTCGCGATAGTCGCTTTTGATACGCGCCACCTTCTCCGATTGCTCACTGCCGAAAAGCAGCGGAAGAAAGGGCTCCAAATCGTAGCCCCGAAATTCTTCGAAAGCCTCAATAAGCCCTGGGCTCCAGTTGCCATTATATTCGAATGAATCGTGGTAAAAAGCCCGCGGCATGCGCAAGTTTTCGTGAGCGTCGAATGCCGCATCGAAGTGCTTTAGGTAGATAGACATCGCCTCCGGCGAAAAGGGGTTTAGCGCATAACCGACTCCTCCAGGAGCGGCTCGCTTGACGTATCGCCCCGAAAACTCCAAGGAAAGCCGGCCGTTTTTATAAATCGCTCGGGCATCCTTCATCTCTTCCGTAACCATCGGCCCTCCGAAGGGCCAAGCCGTGCCCGGAGTCAAATCAATCCACATTCCTAATCGCTCTGCCTCCTCGGCAGCGTGATTGAACATATCCAACCATTCCGGGGTCAGGTAGTCGATAAAGCGGTCTTCATAACCCTTGGCCCCATAAAAGGCGACCACAGTGCCTCCGCCCATTCCCGCCTTCCGCATGGCTTCCATATTCGCCGTCAGGTTCCCCTTATCCACGGCGCTGCCCGGCCAGTGCCAATAAGCTCCCGGCCGATGAGTCGTTTCAATCTCGGGCCAATCGAGAGGGCTAGCCGATACCTCAATCGGGATTAGAAGGGAAAGAAGAAAGAAGAGCTTTATAATTTTCTGCATGAACTATATAAATTCGACGAGATGGAGCTGGCGGGTCCAATCGCGAGTATCAATCGCATCATAGCATATAGACTTCCCAGACGGGCTCCAACGAGGGTGAAAATCGCTCCGCGTATTACCGTGGAGATTCCTGAAATTCCCCATAGGATGAGCGATCATCTGCATGCCTTGATCGCGCTCCATATCATACAGCCAAAGCGACTGGGACAATCGATCAGTCTCTTTCCGGTCCGTAACCATATAACGCCCGTCTTCCGTGAAACTCATATGACCATTTTCTCGGATGAAGCCCTTTCCTATAACCGAAGCTTCCCCTCCCTTTATCGGAATTAGAAAGTGACGCATCTCGGTCGCGTCATCGCCATAGTAGGTCGCCGCAATCTCCGCATTTCCTCTCCACGCAAAATGGGAAATCCCAGAGCCGAAAGGAACAAGCATTTTCAGATTTCCTCCGTCCAGATCGGATACGAACATCGCGCTATCTATTTCACCCTCTTCGTCACGAGTGCGGGCAAGGAAGAAGAACCGCTGTCCATCTGGACTGAATACGGTGTGATTGAACCACATGTGACGCTCCTTCAGCTCCGGAAAATCCTTCGCCGCGTATTCGTACACCTGCTGCATGCTAACGACCAACTCACTCTCAGACTTTTCAAGGTCCATCAAAAAGACTCCATCATTGGCAGGGTGAGGAGTCTTCGGATTGGGATCCGAAGCGCCGGAATACCCGTAGCCAGTACGCAAACGCGACAAACGTCCCCATGTCAGGCAAAGGGCGTGACGCCCTCTAGGCGCCACTCCGCTCACCGGCAAGGGAAGCATCGTTCTTTTTCCGCTTGTCACATCGAGTCGAATCGCCCGGATCTCCCTATCAGCCCGATCATTGTAGATGATTTCGCGATTCGGCGCCAAGGGGCTCCAGTGTATCATGGAACCTTGACTCAAGTTCCAAGCTCTGGTTTCAGACAGTTCGTTAAACGCTCCCGTATCCGGATCTACAAGACCGATTCGAGCCGCTTCTCCTTCCCTAGGCAATCGATCTTGAAAATCGCTTTCGAGGCAGACCATCTTCGATTCGTCCTCCGACCAGGGAGAAACATCGTAGTATCCAAAGAAATGATGCGCGGGCCCTTGAGTAAGCGTCCGCGTATGGAAAGCGGGCATCTCATAATCGATTCGCCTCCAATACTTCTTGCCGAATGGCTCGACTCCACTGGCGACCGCCCAGCGGACGTTTAGAGTCAGTCCCGCAAAAGCGGTAAATGAAGATTGCAAAAAGGAGCGACGATTCATGATATCTTCGATCAATCGATTACTTATTACTCTCCGGGCCAGTCCAGAGAAGCGGACCGTTCAGTCCGCATCCAAGCTTCCATCTTCTTCACCACTTGCGGACGCGTCTTAGCAAGGTCGCGCATCTCTCCCACATCCTTATCGAGATCGTAGAGTTCCAAGGGAGCCCCATTCTCCAGACGAATCGCTTTCCATGATCTCCAGCGAATAGCTTGCTGGAAGCCGCGCTCATGGAATTCCCAATACAAGGGTCGCTCGGGAAATTCATAGAGCTTATCCTCAAATGAGGGTGACACATCCACTCCATCTAATCCTCCAGGAATTGCCGCTCCTCCAAGCGAAGCCAAGGTGGGCAAGACATCAGCGAAGGTCCAAACCGATTTCTCATTGACACCTGACTTTATAGTTTCCGGCCAGCGGACGATCATCGGCGTTCGTATACCCCCTTCATAAAGATCGCGCTTCCGCCCCTTGAGGGGACCCGAACTGTCGAAACGACCCTCCCAACGTTCAGCAGCGCCATTGTCGGAGCAAAAAAATACGATCGTATCCTCGTCGATTCCCAAGCCCTTCAACAAGTCGAACAAGCGACCGATGTCGCGATCCATTCGAGTGACCATTGCCGCATGAACTTTTTCATCTTCCTCCCAGTCTTCATCTGAATACGGATTAGTATCCGGAATCTGGTACTTGTCGTGCGGTATGGTGTAAGGCAGATAAAGGAAGAAAGGACCCCTCCTGTTTTCCGCGATAAAATCGAACGCCTTTTCCGTGAAGAGATCGTGCGTATATGTTCCCCTCTTTCCATCCCTGTTACCAGGAAGCGGATACACTTCATTATTCTCCCAAAGATAAATTGGAAAATAATTGTGAGCTCGCCGCTGGTTCAAGAAGCCGAACCAATAATCGAATCCTTGCTCATTCGGATGACCCACCGTTCCTGGCTCGCCTAAGCCCCACTTTCCGACAATCCCGGTACGATATCCAGCCTCCTTTAAAACCTCCGCCACGGTCACATCCTCATCCCGAAGCGGGACGCGTCCCTCTATCCCAGAGAGACCGACGACTCCAGTCTTCCCAAAGTTGCCGCGCACTGTCGTATGGCCCGTATGCAGCCCCGTCATCAACACGCTTCTGGAAGGCGCGCAAACTGGAGAACCAGCGTAAACCTGAGTGTAGCGAACCCCTTCTGCAGCCATTTGATCCAAATAAGGCGTCTGAATCACCTTCTGGCCGTACGATCCCAAATCGCCGTAGCCCAAATCGTCCGCCATTATGAAAATGATGTTCGGACGATCCGCCGCATGAGAATCTGCCCTCCCCCAATTTGCCAGGGACGCAATGAGAAATGGTAAGACGCTTAAAATAAACTTCGATTTCATCTAATTACTGGCTTTGAATTTGGATCGTAAAAAGTTGGCGCGTTCCCTCCGCCGTCCAACCGGGAACTAGGATCTTGTCGCTGTCGCGGTTCCAGCGAGGCGCTGGATCAGTGCGGAGATTCCCCTTCGTATAGGGCCCGCGATCAAAGGGCTTCGAGCGAACAATCGCCCCATCTTCCAGCCGCATGACGACATAGATGATGCTCTCGCGGTCCTCGCTGGCATAGCCATTCACAAACCACTTCCCATCAGGCGAAAGCGATACATCGCCTTCCGGGTCGGGGAATATCGAAGCATCTCCGAGGATCCTATCCTCGAGTAGTTGCTGCTCGGATACATCATAATAAATCTGCCGACCCTCATGGGCCCCAATCATCAAGTCTCCTTCCGCCCACTCCGGATGACCCCCAATAGAGGTCCTATGAACAACGAGTTCGGAACCATCCGTTTTTATTGAACAGGGAGCGTTCAGCCAAATCGAACTCTTGTCCACACGACCTCGAACGATGAAGTATATTCTATCTCCATTTCGGCTAATCAAGGTGTGATTAATGTACAAAGACGCCTCGCTTATATCCAACGGTTCTCGCGGCTCTTCAGTGGGCATCCAGCGTTTTCCTTCTAGAGTCCAATAAGGGTTCGCGTCCAGAGCTTCACCCAAGCGATCGAAGGAAGCCAGCAGCTGAGCGTCTCCGCCTTCGATATCCACGCGAAACAGTCCATCGTCCTTCGGACGCTTCACATCGAGCGTAGGGTCCCACGCCCCCGCATAGCCCGTTACGGGGCGCAAGCGGGCCATCCGTCCGTAGTTGATCGCAGCGAAAAACTCGCCCGTAGGAGCAACGCCTCCGTTTCCAATGGACCTTCCAGGGTAACGATAGCTTCGTAGGCGTTTCCCCTCTTCCAAATCATAGAGAACCGTAAACACCTGTCCCGTTTCCGGATCGCGATCATTAAAAAAGAACTGCGTATCCGGATTTTGGGGATTCCAATAGAACATAGTCCCTTGCTGAAGATTCCATCCCTGCGTCTGATCCAACACGGTGACCGCATTCCCATTCTGCGTATCCACAACGACCACATCCGCCGCGTCCCCCTCCGCAGGCAGTCGATCATGGAACTTCGAACGCAGGGAGAGAATATAGCGGCCATCGCCGCTCCAAGGAATTGTCAGCGATTGCCCGATGTATCCAAAAAGATGGTGATCCGGGCCCCGAGTCACTCTTTCTACCTTCATCTCCAATCCGGCGGAGCTGTGTTTTAAACACGCCGTCAAGGCCATCAGCGCGAGGAACAAAAGCGGCCCGTAGATAATCACCAGACTCTTTCTTTTAATGGCACTCATAGCGAAGGCCCCTCCTCTCTCAAGAGAAACTCAGTCTTCCCTATCGCAAAAATCGAAGAGACATGAAAGAGAGGCAAAAATGACTCCGCCAAATGCTTCTCTGTTACCCCACGAACAGCGCTCATTCGGACGGGAACCTCACAAGCAGCGGGGAGGAGAGCGTCTTTCGGAAAAGCTCTCGTTGGCGCAAGCCAGTATCCCGCAAAGAGAGAAGGAGCATAAGGGGCATTCGATTTCATGTAGACGGATTAGCAGGTTCCCGAATGATCTTCAGGACAAAAGGGGTTTTCCAATTGGGAACCCCAGTCCAAGTAAATCCGCTAAAGAAATTTTTCCCAATCCTCGAAAACCGACAGTCGGCTGTCTCGACCCAAACTCGAAACCGCCCCCGCCAATCCAACGCCACCCTCGTCCATCCTGCCGCGCGGACAAAAACCTCCCGACCTAGGTAACCGGGAAGCTACAATCGAGACCTTTCTACCGAACCGCTTCCACAAAATTGCTCAAGTCATAATCGCGATCTTCCAGTTCCTTAACCAATGATCGATAGACATCCGCGGCGATCTCCCGATCTCTCGACATCACCCAGGCATACTTCTTATTTGGATGACCGATAATCGAGAATTCATAGCGCGGATCCACATAAACGATGTAGTAGGCAGCGTTAATCACTCCGAAGAACCGCATACGCCACTCGGCATTGCTTTCCTCGTCGTAGACGGTTCCCACAGGTTTATACGTCTTCAGTTTTCCATCTTCTCCTCCTTTCCTAAACTGGTACGTGGTTTGAATACGCCCGTTGTCCAAGAGCTCGTAACGCTCAATAGGATTCCATGCATTACGGTCTAATGCAGTAGGAGTGTACCCTTGGACATACCATTTGCCCATGAATCGCTCCAGATCTACATAATCCGCTAATTTCTGATTGGACTCCTTGTTGCTGGAGCAAGCTCCGATCGAACCGCAAAGAGCAATCGTAGTTAAGATGCTATATATTCTATTCATTTTCACTAGCGTCCAACTAAAAGTCTTTGAACATCAATTGGTTAGGATTATTAGAATCTGAATTTCTTGTATCATCTTTCATAAACAGCTGATGGATAGGGTCTTTCGAAAATATATTAACACTGAGGACTTGCAGGATTCTGG
>JBCCZW010000236.1:0-6822 GCA_039186805.1 Verrucomicrobiota bacterium | reverse complement strand
TTACTCCCTTCGAGTCAGGGGTCTCCGCTTCGTTACTCTTGGCTAAGCGGCATTGATTAAAGCAGTATAGGAATCCTTCTCATGAGCGAAATTATATCTTTCGAAAGCCCCGACGGATCCGAACGGATCGAATTCTCCTTCGACGAGTCGGGCCCTACAGACGAATATGGTTTAAGCAATGCTGGGCTGTCGTCCAAGGAACTCAAAGAGTCAGTCAGTAAAGCTCTGAGTTCGATCAAGACTATGGGCGAAAGCGTTTTACAGCAAATCGGTAGTTTGGCCAAGAAGCCTTCCGAAACTCACATTGAGTTCGGCATCCAGGTCGAGAAGAAAGGCTCGGTCATTGTTCTGGAGGGTAGTGCCAAGGCCCATTTGAATGTTAAGCTAATTTGGAAGGAAAAGGATTAGGTGATGCCCACTTACCGTGTTGGAAAATCCGACAGTCTGAGTTCCTGCGTTGGTATGGCGACGCGTATCGATCAAGATTTGTTTGTGACTTGTTATCACGTTCTCAAAGACTGGGCATTTGAATCTGACGATACCAAGATCTACCTTTTCGCTCAAGGAGAGGGAGTCGAATCGCTAGAGGTTAGGCAGGTTGCCTGTATCAAGAAAGAGCCAAGTGATGACTTTGCGGGAGGTCATATTCAGGACTTGGCTCTTCTGAGGCTTGCCGAGAAAGAGACGCATTTCGATGAGTCGTTTGAGAAGCCGATTATCGTAAGGCAAGAGTGGAACCCAGATGAAAGGTACAAGGCAATAGGTTTCATAGAAGACAAAGGTTTGTTCAGTTCGTCCGTTGTGACATTCAATTTGGTTTATAATAAAGCTACGCGATGGTATCAAACAGAGCATACTGGAGATGCTCAAATCGATTGTGGCTTTAGTGGAGGGCCGGTTTGCCGCGTCGAAGGGGAAGCTCCTTTGGGCATTGTTAAAGCAAGATTTAAGCAACGCCAACAACCTACCTTTGCCCATATCATGCCTATGATGAGTATCTGGGAGTGGTTGAAGAGGGAGGGAGTAATCGTTGGCACGGCTGGAAATGATCTTAGTAAGGAGGAGTATCGAAGCCTTTGCGTTTCGCGGTACAGAAATCTGGTCGGCGAAATGGAACGCTTGTTTTCAGGCAGTGATGAATTCAGGGGAGCGCTTTGCCGCATATGCAATTTAGATTTGCAGACTAGCATTCAGGAGGACGCTATCAACTTTGTGGTATTCGCGAGTCGTTCCATGAAAACGGTTTTATCCGGGCTGTCGAAGATGATCGACAAGAATCCGGAGTTCGAACCCTTGGTAAGAGATCTGTTGAACAACTCTTATTCGTTGTGCATCTGCGGGACTCTCTACGATAGCCTTTCTGACCAGGATGCCAGCTTAGATAATTTCTTCGGCGTGCCATTTACCTCTCTGGCTCCGGATAACAAGGATCTTTTTATTAATATCAGTAAAGCTATCGCCTCCGACTTGGAAAGCGTTACAATTGTATTCAATTCTTCGGGACGTTTCGAGTTGGAAGGCCTTAGGGGCATTGATAGGCTCGAAGAACAAGCGCCGGGGGGTGCAAAGTGGAATCTGACCACACTGAAGCGGCGTCTTTACGACGCCTTAGGAGTGGAGGAGAGCGGGTTTCTAGGGGGATACTTGGAAGCCCATATGCTCAGCGGAGACCCCTATTGCATGTTGCTTGAAAAAGGTTGTGCTCTCATCGATTTGATCAAACAAGATAAAGACCTGAAGTATTTGATCGTTCTCGAGGCGGACCCAGCTATGTTTTATGGGGATGTCGATGAAACTCAATCGGCGCCACAGGATAGAGAGTATCCAGACAGTGATTACGTTGGATTGCTCGAACTGTTGTTGATCAAACTCATTCGAAAGTTGGACAAATTTAGAGCCAGCCAGTGAACTCCGAATTATCTCGATGACTACACTAAATGAATCCATCGCTTTCGACCCGAATCCTGACAAAGTCTATACGTTGCCTGAATCAGGGAGTTGGCAAGAGGAGCGCCACGTTTTCGAAATGGAAACCGTATGGGCTATCAAAGCAGCTTTGGCCTGCGGTCGGCCTTTATTGATACGAGGAGAACCCGGTACAGGAAAAAGCCAATTGGCGAGGGCCGCTGCGAAGGTCCTGGATCTTCCGTTTCATTATTTTGTGGTCAACGCTCGATGTGAGCCGGAAGATCTGCTCTTCCGCTTTGATGCCGTATCCCGTCTCTCCGATGCCCAGATTGCCGGCGCGTCTTCGGGCAGCGTCGATCTCGACGCTGCGAACTACGTTAACCCTGGCATTCTTTGGTGGGCCTTCGATCCAGCGTCGGCCCAGCTGCAGCTCGGACGTTGCGAGCGCAGCTCCAGCGATTCTCTGCTTGGGTCTGAACAGTGGACCAATACTCAGGAAGATTTGACGAGGGGATGTGTCGTCTTGATAGACGAGATCGATAAGGCTGACTCCGACGTACCGAACAGTTTACTTGAGGCCTTGGGTAACGGGGGGTTCAAGGCTCCGTTTGGAGGATCGACAATTTCCATCCCTAAAGGAGCCATAAAGCCTTTAGTCGTTATCACTACCAACGAAGAGAGAGAGCTCCCGCTAGCCTTCTTACGTCGTTGCGTTGTGCTGCAGCTTACATTGCCTAAACAAGAGTCAGCTCTGAGATCAGTATTGTCACGGCATGCTAGAGCTCATTTCGACGATAGCGAAATATCCAATGCGGTCCTCGAAGTTTCGCTCGATCAATTCATACAGGACCGCGCACTTCAGATTGGTTCACAAAGCCGATCGTATCCTGGCCAGGCGGAATTCTTAGACTTATTGCGAGCTTTAAATGAATTGAAGAAAGGAAATGAGGAAGCTCAGCTCGAAGCCTTGGAGCGAATTAGTCACTTTATGCTTCGAAAGAACCCGGAATGATAAATCGAAGGTCGCAGCTTGGTCGCGGCGATCTGCTTCGCTGTCAAGATGCTTTCTCTAGTAAAGGCGAGGAGGGCCTGAGCGCGGCAGCTCGATTTTGCGGTTATTATTACGCTAGAGCTCGTCGAGATCTTGTCCAGAGGCTGGAGGTCGATTTGAATGAATCCAAGACGCCTCAAAAACCTGTAGAGCGCTCTAAACCAGTCGACACTTCGCCCGAACGAGCTGTTGAGCGGGCGTCATTTTGGCGAGTTGCTTACTTCAGGGATTTGGGCGAGGAGGCGGATCGTCAGCAGTTGCAAGTACCGGAGTCGATCGCATCTCAAACTGCATTTCACGAGCGAGAGCTTGTCGATAGAGAAAAGGGACCGCCACCTACGCCGCCCCTCGTTCCTTGGTCCAGACTGTGGCCATTCTTGAAGCATGCGCTCTCCTGCGAGCGAGAAACGCGAGAGCCGGATGTTGAGCTTGTCGGCAGAAAAATCGCTCAAGGCGAGCCGCTGCGCCGTCTGCCAAAGTGTTCTAAGCGAGCATGGAGCTCGCGTATCCACATTTTCATAGAGCGGCGCGATGACCTTAGCATTTTTTGGGACGACTTCGCTTTTCTAGTCTCTCGATTGAAGGACCTGTTGGGAGACTTGGCGGTCAGCGTTGAATACGTGGTATGCGCGAATGGAGAAGTCTCGAAACTCGATCTGAAGAGCGGAAGGAAAAGCAAACTCATAGTTCTTGAATCGAATGACTGCGTTCTGGCGCTGAGCGACTTCGGTTTTCTTTCTGGTAACAAAACTTGCCAAAGATCATGGATTTCTCTCGGTAGAAAGCTGACGATAGCAGGTGTTCGAATCTGGGGTCTTACCCCAGCCCCTCGCGAACTATGGGAATCTACTTGTTCAGGGCTCTGGAATTTGGTTCTTTGGGATGGGGGTTCGATACTGCCTCGAGGCGGCAAAGGTCTGCGGCCTCTTGTTTTGGATGACGAAGGGGCCTTGCAGCGCAGCCAGGGAAAAGAGCGTCTGCTGGAATTGTTGTCTCTCGCCATCCGCATCGAGCGCGGTCTTCTTCGGTCAGTACGACTTTTGTTGCCAGCCGATGTAGCTGACGCGGGAACGGAGTACGAGATCAGAAACGATTCGAGCATCGCATATGGCGGTCCGCTCGCCTTCAGCTTGGAAGCCGAACCTGCGCGAGCATTGCGTGAGGTGTTTTCCGCCAAAGCGGGAGACTTAGAATTGTCAGCGGCATCGCTAATCAGAGACTTTCATCGCTACTATCCCGAGGCCGTGGAGGCGATGGAAACGCTGGTCTTGCTTTCTCTACTTTCTCCTGCTGATTCCGAGCGTTTCAAGGAAGCGGGCCTTATCGGCGAGGAGTGGGAAAAAAGAGCCCTGAGCTATCTCGAGAGAGCCACGAGGACCCTTTATGAAGACAACGCAAATGTACCCACGAGTTTGACTCGATCATTCGCTCAATGGGCGCGGCAGCAATGGGAGCGTCTTCCTTCCTCTGCTCGACGCAATGACGTTATGCAATGGCTATGGGCTCTGCAAAAAAACGTGGCATGTCGCAATGGTTTGAAGGTAGAGACACCGCCCGAAATCGAAGCTGGCAAGATAGCATGGACGGATATGCTTAGGCAGGGCGAAGCAAGATGGGCAATCTGCATTCGTAATGGATCTATTCGATGCAGCATGATGAACTCCCAGGGTTTGAGGGAAAACACACCGCATTGGGCGACTGATTTTATTCTACGAACTTCCCGTGAGAATATTGCCTTTACCTGTACAGGGAAGGATGATTCGAAAACGATTATGGCTCTATTGAGGGATAGGGGGAAAATCGAATTTGGAGATTTTGATAGGCTTTCTGGACTGAGTTTTTTTTCGGGTAGACAAACCTATTTTGCAGATCGGATTCCCCGGCCCAGATGGGCGCGGCGGATGGGGGTGGATCGGTTTGGCTTGTATGCGGATTTGGATATTCCTGGCTTGTTGCCACAGCGGCCTTTGCGGATGCGGTGGATACCGCCGGGGCGATTTACCATGGGGTCGCCGGAGGATGAGGCAGGACGATCTGGTGATGAAGGACCTCAGCATGAGGTCACATTGACTGATGGCTACTGGCTGGCTGAAGCGCCGATGACGCAAGAGCAGTGGTGGGTCTTGAGTTCCGATCGGAAAGAGCCTAGCCACTTTGAGGAGAGCGATGAGCGGAGAAATTTGCCGGTCGATTCGGTGAGCTGGGAGGATTGTCAGGCCTTATGCGATGGAATTGCTGCTTTGATTGGAGAGGGGATCGATTGGGAGAGTCGCGTCTTCCGGCCGCCCACAGAGGCGGAGTGGGAGTACGCTTGTCGTGCTGGGACTGATACGGCGTTCTACGATGGCAGTTCTTGCTCGACATTATTTGGCGAGGATCCGGCTCTTGAGGAGCTTGTCTGGCATGGTCAGAGCTCGGACAAGGGAACCGAGCCTGTCAAGGGCAAGGCAGCCAACATTTGGGGTCTTTATGACATGCATGGCAATGTTTTGGAATGGTGTCATGATTGGTATCACGATTACGAGGACAAGAAGCTTACGAATCCCTTTGGCGCAGAGTTCGGAGAGGGCCGCGTCTCCCGTGGCGGCTGTTATGCGAATGGCTCGAAGGCTTGCCGTTCTGCATACCGATTCAAATTCCCGCCAGTCTTTCGCAACAGGGACGTTGGCTTCCGCCTCGCCCTAGGTCAGCCTTTGGTGAGCTACAGCAAGCAGGGCTCGTTTCTGCAGGCGGCGAGCATTGAGGGCGGGACGCCCCCTGACGAGGCGACGGCGGAAACGAAGCCGGTTTGGGCACTTCGCGAGGAGAGGAACGAGTTCGAGCGTTATGCGGATCTGGCTTTGTCCGGGCGCGGCGCCGATGGCCCCGTGATGCGTATGCGCTGGGTCGAGCCTGGCAGCTTTATGATGGGCTCGCCAAAAGATGAGACGGGGCGCAGTGCAGACGAGACTCGTCGACAGGTGACGCTCACAAAGGGCTTCTGGCTGGCGGAGACGCCGTGCACTCAGGAGCAATGGCAGGCGGTCATGGGTCGGATCCCCAGCAGTCAAACGGGTTCGGATGATTTGCCGGTCGAATCGATCAGTTGGTTGGACTGCCAAGAGTTTATCGAGGCCCTCGGGAAGACCCACTCTGAAATGGAGGCGCGTCTTCCGACGGAGGCGGAGTGGGAATATGCTTGTAGGGCAGGAACGAATACGGCCTTTAACGATGGGAGCCCGTGTACTGAGCCATCCGGCAGGGACCCTGCCCTGGACAAGCTCGGCTGGTTCGATAAAAACAGCGGCGTAGAAACGCATCCGGTTAAAATGAAGAAAGCCAATGAGTGGGGATTCCACGACATGCATGGTAATGTCTGGGAATGGTGCAACGACTGGTATGGCAGTATCAAATCCGTGGACGTTGTAGACCCTACGGGACCTAGGACAGGCGAGGCTCGCGTTTTGCGCGGCGGCGGCGTTTGGTACGATGCCCAGCTCTGCCGTTCTGCGTCCCGGATCAGGGGCGGGCCGGACTATCGCAACAGGCTCATTGGCTTCCGCCTCGCCCTAGGTCAGTCAGAGGTGAGCTATAGCCAGCCAAGCGGAGCGCGCCGGATCTCGAAGCAAGCGGAGGGAGGGACGACTGGAGCGGCGCGAGATCGGGAGAGCGGAGCGGGTCGATTGACTGATCGAGTGAAGCGTTTGTTCAAGGGAAAGAAGTGAGCAGTATGGCTTCGGTAGCGATAAGGGTTTTTTGGATACCGGCATTCGATTCTTTCGAGGCGACCCGGGAGCTCAATGGCTTTCTTAGCAGTCATCGGATTTTATCTGTTGACCGCGGATTCTCTTCAGAGCGTGGCCGGGCGGGCTGGTCGGTCTATG
>JBCCZW010000235.1:0-6852 GCA_039186805.1 Verrucomicrobiota bacterium | reverse complement strand
CGAAGAGAGAGTCTATTTTGTCTTCGGGGATGCCGATACCCGTATCGATAATTTGGCATTTGAGCCAAACGGTTTCGCGATCTTCGTCCATCTTCTCGACGCGGAGGGTGGCATTGCCTTGGGTGGTGAACTTGATCGCGTTGCCCAGTAGGTTTGTAAGGACTTGGCGAATACGAACTGGGTCGCCGATTAGTCGGTTTGGAGTATTGGCGTCGAGACGGCAAATAAGGTCGATGCCTTTGTTTTGCGCTTGCAGCGCCAGGGCTTCAACGAGGTCCTCGGAAATTTCCCGGGGATTGAATTCGATGTTCTCTAGCTCGAGTTTGCCGGCTTCGATCTTCGAAAGGTCGAGAATGTCGTTGATAATGGCTAGGAGGTTCTCGGAGCTGTTCTTTATAGTGTAAGCGTAGTCTTTTTGCTCATCATTCAGCTCTGTTTCCATTAGAAAGTGTGACATGCCGATGATGCCATTCATCGGTGTACGAATCTCGTGCGACATATTAGCAAGAAATTCGCTTTTGGCTTTGGTGGCTTCTTCCGCTTCGTCTCTGGCTTTGGTTAGGTCGCGGGAGTGTCGCTCAAGTTGATGGGCTTGCTTTTTTCGTTCGTCGATGTCTTGGATAGCCCCTGTAAGGCGAGTGCATCGACCCTCTTGAACTTCGGGTTCTCCGATTACCCTGACCCATTTTTTCTTTCCTTTGGGCGTTACAAGGAGGAGTTCAAGGTCGTAGGATTCGTGGAAGTTGATTGCGTTGCGAATCGCTTCTTGAATGGCCGGTCGCATGCTCTCTTCGTAGAGTTCGATCGAGTTTTCCAGATTGTTTTCGAAGTCGCGATCCACTTCATGGATACGATAGACTTCGTCGGACCAAACGGGCTTCATTGTTTGGAGATCGAGTTCCCAGCCTCCAACTTGAGCCATGCGACCTGTGTTGTTGAGCATCTTCTCTTTGTGCTTGAGCTCGATTTCCGTTGTCTTGCGTTCGGTAATATCGCTTCCAAAGATGTTGATGTATTTTTCTCGATGAAAGGGGGATAAGCTAAAGGAGAACACGCGTCCGCATATTTCGACTTCGATGTTTAGCGAATCGCTGCTTTTCCAGGCTTCTTGAAGGTGCGAGTTCCAGTTCGATCCGAGCTTATGAATCGACTCGCGCGTCCGAATATCTAGATCTCGCTTCGATGCCTGATTCGCATAAAGCACGTTTCCGTTTACGTCCACGCGAAGAACGGGTCCGGGATTTTGGGAAGGAAACTGAGCTAGGAAACGCAGCTTTTGCTCCGCTTTTTTCTTTTTTTCTATGTCTTTGGCAAAGACTATTATTTCATCCTTGGAATGATCGGAGCTCCTGATTCGAAGTTCCACCATCGGGCCGGCTTTGTCCTCTGTTCGTATTTGCGCTTTGGTTACGACTTCGGAGGCGACCTCATTCGCTACTCTTTCTAAAGAAGCTTGTATCTTCTCGCGAAACTTCTCGGTAAAGAGCTTGAGTACGGGCGTTTTGCGAAGATTCGATTTTGGGATTTGGGTAAATCGTTCGATGCTGTGGTTGTGATATTTTATGGTATGAGATTGCGAGTCGAGAACCATGATCCCTTCCCTCGAGGCGTCTAGATAGACGTTGAAGTTCTGGTCGTCGTCGAGGCGTCTGGGGTTCCTTACGAGTTTGTATCCAAATATCAAAGCGCCGGTTGTGAGCAACAACGCGATTGCATGGATGAGATACTGCAGCTTTTCGATCTCTTTGGATTTCGACTGATGGGAGGAATTGACGATTGTCTGAGCGTTGCGAGAGTAGTTCAGCAGATCGGCCACCGTACTGAGGATCGCATTCCTGTTGTCTATGCGTTGACTAATCAACAGGGCTCCGGATTGACGATCCAGCTGATCCGAGTTCGCTAGAAGCAGCTTGCTGGATTGAAGGTAGTGCTCTATTTGGATGGCAATGAGCTTAAGATAGTGATCAACTCTAGTTTGATCCGTAGCATTGGGAAGGTTGGAGAAAGCGGCGTGGGCTTGGTCAAGCGATTGGACTAGGGAGTTCATTCGAACTTCGAAGTCGCTCTCTACTTCGCTAGCTAGGGGCGATACAGCTTGTTCGATTTGAAAGTTGAAGGAGTTTAGACTGCCTTCTAAGTCTATCAGCGAATGGATGCGGGCCGTCCACTCAAGACCGGTCTCGCTTGATAGCATTTGTTGTTCGATGAGGCGTTGGTTATTGAGTAAGCTGAAGCCAATGAAGATGGCATAGGCAAGTCCCAGCAAAATCAGGGTGAGTGGATGACGAATGGACCGTCGGTTTGCGTTGCCGAAGAACTGATTCATTTCTGTGCTTGAAGGCGATTAGGTAACTCCGTATCGCGCGTGGGTATGATCAGGAAACGGATGCTTTTGGGGTGGGTTTATCCGGTTATGGCGGTATAAAGGAATTTTGTCGCATATCAGAGGGTGAATTACTCATGGCAGTCGCAAAAACTGGGTGTTTTACCCCTCATGGCCTGCCTACTTGCTTAGGTGTCGAATGACTTGGTTTCCCGCCGACCTGGGAATCTTTCGTTTGAGCCCTTTTGTCAGGTTTGTTGAGCTGTCCTGGTTTTTGCGGAAGATCTAGCCGCGCGAATCGATATCTCGGAAGCGAAAGCGATGGAATCCGACTCAGCGATGGCAAAAACAGCGTTTGCGGGGCCCCTTTATACAAGAAACGCGCCCGAATAGGGCGCGGTTGTCAAAATAGTAGGTTGAAAAAGTGGTGGCGAGACCCGGAATCGAACCGGGGACACAAGGATTTTCAGTCCTAAAATCACATAGTGTTCCCTCTGATCACGTCTGAATACGTCTGAATATCATTGATACACTGAAAATGACTCATACCAAGGGTTTATAGCTTCGAAACCTTATTCACGCGCATTCCAGCTTTATCAGACATGAACAAAAAAAGTGCACCATTAGCGCTCCACAGAAAGCCCCGTGGAGCATTTTCTAATAAGTCGGACGTACGATATTGGAAAGATCGGGTCGCTAGACGCTCTGAAAGGGCCAATTACGACGTTCAGATCGCCTACAAGGGCAGAAGGCACCGTTTCGGGTTGGAGACCATGAAGAAGGACGTTGCCGCGGAAAAGGCCCGCGACATCTACGTATCCTTGGTTGCCAACGGTTGGGAGGAAACTTTGACCAAGTTCCGGCCGGATCACTTCAGGAAGCCCGAATCGAGCACCTTAGGCGATTACATCGAAGCTGTCCTTCAGCTATCCACCGCGAATCAGAGAACGATCGCCAACTACGTGATGAAGACTCGGACTATCGTCGGGGAAATGATCGGGGCGAGGAAGACTAAGGCGGTAGCCAATCCCAAGGGCGATGCGTTCAAGCAGTGGCGCGAGAAGGTGGATTCCACACTGCTGGTCGAGATTACTGGACCCCGCCTTCAGAAGTGGAAGAGGAGAAGGATGGATGCCGCTTCCGATCCGGTCTCCAAAGCGACGTCCATTCGCACACTCAACAGCAATCTTCGAAACGCCAAGTCCCTGTTTTCGGAGAAGTACCGCGAAGAGACTAAGGGAAAGGTGGCGCTGCCCGAACCGATACCTTTTTCGGACGTGAAGCTGGAACGTGCTCCGCAGAAGCAGTTCAAGAGCATCCTCAAGGAGAAGGGGGGACTGGCTTGGATCATCGCTGCCGCGAAGAACGAGCTGCGTCCGCAGATTCCAAAATATTCAGAATGCGAAGACATGAACCTCGCCGAGTACAAGAAGTTGCGCTCCGAAGCCGAATCGAAACATCAGCAGTTCAAGTGCTTCCTGCTTGGGCTTACCTGCGGCATGAGGCGAGGCGAAATAGACAGGCTTCGTTGGTGCGATCTGGATTTCGAACGCAGCACGATCAGTATCGAGGTATCAGAGTTGGGAGATTTGAAGACGTTCGGAAGTGCCGGAACGATTGCGTGCCCGCCGGAAGCAATGGATGTATTGAGAAGCTACATGGAAGGCTCGGAGTCCGAATTTGTGGTGGAGTCTACGAGAAGTCCCCGACCCAATGCGAAGTATCCGGCCTATCGCTGCCAAATCCATCTCAGGCGCCTTGCCGATTGGTTGAGAAACAAAGGCATTTCGGCGGCCAAGCCCCTCCATCATCTGCGAGGGGAATTGGCTTCGATCATAGGAGAGACCAGCGGAATTCTGGCGGCTGCCCAGCAGCTTCGTCACGCCAGTATCCAGACTACCAAGACATACTATTCCGACCGCTTGAGCTATGAGCTTCCAGAAGAGATCGGCGATGCAATCAGCAGAAAAGGCTTGAAGGCAGTGGAATCCGAAGGAGACCAAGAAGCTGTTTAGTCATGGCAAGACAGGTCATTTACGTTCCTCATCTCGCCGATCCATTAGAGCTGCCGGTTTATCGGAACCAAATCGATACGCTTTGCCGCGAACATTCCTGCCGATTCGAATCGAGAATGGAAATCGAGCATGAATCTATGAACGAGGGGGAGAGGGCGAAAATTGTCACATTGGACGACTTGGATGTGATGATGGGGATCGTCATAAGCAGCGGGGCTTGCGACTATTTGTGCGACCTCGGTAGCAAGGAAGGTCTCGATAAAGAGATTCCGCCCCACAGCGATTTTTGGAAGAACCCGGATCATGCTCCATTTAAGGATGGGTTCAGAGCTGCCGCCGCAAGGAATGCCGAATTTAAGGTGTTGAGGGAAGGGACTGGGCTGACTATCGATAACCAGCTGATTCTCCGATACGACTTGACCCTGGGACTTCAGGCGCTGGTTAAGCGGATAATGACGTGCTACCACTACAGGATGTTCACCTTGTGCCTAGATGGGGTTGTTCGCAAGGAGTATGTGGAGTGGGGCAAAAGCGTTTTAAGAGTTCGGGTAAGCAAGGAGGACCTGCTTGGTTCGAAACAGGCATTTGCGGATGCTTTCTTCTATTATACCTATCACAGAGAATATGATATAACGAATATTGAGTCGCATCAGTTGCTCGACCAATATCGAACCTTCCTAATGTTGAAGCCGTTCAAGGCGTTCTATCAGCATTTCGGCGTCCCGTTTCCATATAAGTACAAATACAAGAAGGACAAAGCGGGAACTGATCAGATCGTCGAGGTAAATACTGACGGAATTGTCGATCTGGTCATGAAGGGACTTAAGGAATGCTTCGCTGGAGAGCTGAGTCAGGAAGACGAAGTAGATTTCCGGAATATGGCGACTCCGATTCCCTATCTGGCTGATCGTAGAAGAGCTTTGGGCAAGGAAATGGGAAAAACGGCCTGTCAAGATATTTAAACTGTGCGTCCGGTGGTGCACCTCTCGGTTTCGATTTCTTGCCTGCCTAGCTTTCGTCCGCGTTGCTTGGTTCTATGGATATCACAGCAGAAGCGATTGATGAAACGGAAAAGATAACTCAGCATTTGGAGGTTAAGTACGGCCGCCCAACTCTTAAGGTTGGCGAAGTTGCCAAGGAATTGGGAGTGAGCACTGTCTCTGTCTGGCGGATGACCAAAGCAGGGCTTCTTAAGCGGATGTATCACGGTAGTAACTGCGTCCGTTTTCGGGTAGACGCGGTGGCTAGATATATCGTCGACAGCACTCGGTAACGAACTGACAGGGAAAGAGCATGAAAGCCTCGAAGGAGAGGCCGCCCCATGATGATGAGACGGCCTTTATAAAAGCACTGTGCGATGCTCTAGGTCTTCCAAGAGAAGAGACTGCACGTTATTTCGCAAACAAAGAGCTCCCGTGTCTTCCTAGTCCTAGCAGTCAGGAGGGTGCGGTGCTCAAGCTGTTGACCGAAAACTATGGGGACTTTGTATCGATAAAACGGTTACAGGCTGAGACAGATGGAGGTATTGTCCATTCCATCGTATTCATTCTTCGGGGAAAGGGGTGGCCTATTCGCCAAGCCTACGTTAGACCCAAAACAATAACAAACGGTAGGAATCTCAGAACCTCGGCCTATTCGCTGAGTTTCAATATCAGAGTATAAGTTGGTGTAACGGATACAGGGGACTGAAACCAAACCACCCCTTTCCAGAGCCTAATGACACAAGAAGGTAGGAGTCTTCGAATGAACGATGGGAATACCCCGCTCCATTGTTCGGATATCTTGGAGTTGGCCATACCGAAGAATGCCCTCACCAGGCTCCGCTCTTCCGGGATCAAGGAGTTGGCATTTGAAAAAGCCTGCGTGCTGATTTCTCGGATACTCAGCTGTAAGGTTCGGACAACAATGCCCCCCTTGAGCTTCGAAGAAGCCGCAGCCAAAGGCGTTCCTCTTAACACCCGAGTATTGAGAGAATTTCTCTCAGACTGGAAGGGTACGACGAAGAAGTGGCTCCTAGAGGTCAGAGTCATTAGGAAGATTAGGAATCATTCGAGCAGCAACCATTCAGCTACCTATTGGTTCTGCAGTGACATCGACGTGGAAGAAAAAACTGTCGTGGAGATCCGCAATCGCTCCCT
Organism: Verrucomicrobiota bacterium; assembly: GCA_039186805.1. Lineage (GTDB taxonomy): Bacteria > Verrucomicrobiota > Verrucomicrobiia > Opitutales > Opitutaceae > JBCCZW01. The sequence continues at coordinate 376 of JBCCZW010000235.1, read as the reverse complement.
GATAAGTAAGGTTAAGAAAGCGGAAGAGACCGCAAAACCCGCCACATATGCGAAAGCCGAAAAACGCTTAAGGAAAGAGGATGAGGTAAAAGGAGGAAGAGGGAAAGCGGGAGGTGCGAAAATTGGAGGAGCTGGATCGGCTGAGCAGCTGGTGAAAGCGGTTCCGAGAGTGGCGCTTACGAAGCCTGTAGATGAGAGAGAAATAAAGGAAAGGGGGGATATATCCTTCTCACTTCCGGATGACCTTTCAATTGTGCCTTGGGATAAACACGCAGAACCGATGAAGGAGCTTGTTTTTTATGTTCCTCGGAGCGTGCTGAGTCTGCTTATGCGGGAGGTTTCTCTTAAGAGGGATCTCTGGAAATTCTTATATGTG
>JBCCZW010000234.1:0-6852 GCA_039186805.1 Verrucomicrobiota bacterium | reverse complement strand
GGAATTTCTAACGTCAATTTATCTTTAAGTGACATGTATTGGCGGCGTTTAATTGGTTTATTAACTGGCTGTTCATTAAAAAAGAAAAAATCGAGTTTTGCGGGCCTTTTCTTTCGGGATTACGATTCCGGTGTCTCGAATGTAGAATTCGAGCGTATAGTTTTCGTCTTGATTATCAAAGACTCTTAGGCCGACTTCAATCTCGCCTCGGTGGGTGAATTTGAGGGCGTTTCCCAGGAGATTTAGGATGATTTGACGAAGCCGCGTAATGTCGCCACGGATACATCGAGGAACGCCTGAGGCGACATTGATGATAAGCTCTACGTCATTTTCGAGAGCGTTGGAAGCGAGGAGATCGATGGCTTCTTCAATGCATTGGTTCGGATCGAACGGCTCGTCCTCTAGTTCCATCTTTCCGGACTCTATTTTAGAGAAGTCTAGGATATCGTTGATGATCGTAAGCAAGGAGTCGCCGCTGGAGCATATTGTATTTACAAGCTCTTTTTGGTCTTCGCTGAGTCTGGTCTGGGCAAGGAGGTCCGCCATTCCGATTACGCCGTTCATGGGAGTGCGGATTTCGTGGGACATAGTTGCAAGGAAGTCGCTCTTGGCTTTGGCGGCTTCATTGGTTTCTTCCATGGCGACTTCGAGTTCCCGTGAGGTGGCTTTATGAGCGGCGATTTCGCGTTCGAGGGCACGGGCGCGTTTTTCGACTTGCTCGCGCATTTGATGCAGGGAGCGAGCAACGATGCCGACTTCGCCCGAAGCGTTAACGGGAAGGGGCGCGGGTTCGTCGGATTCACCGTAGTGACGCGCCACTTTGGCTATGTAGCGAAGCGGATTAACGAGTCTATTGGCGAGGTAGCCTATCAGGAGTACGGCGAACAGCAGGATAATGGCGGAAGTGATAATCGCTTTGGAAGGCGCGATGGAAGTGTTTTCAATTACGGTGTCGAAGTTTTCCGAATACGCGAGAATGAAGCGGTTTTCCGAATCTTCGTCGAAGGCGAATCTAACGAAGCCGATGGCGTGATGTTCGCCACTCGCGTCTTGGAAGAGCCCGGATTTGATGGAGTTATATTTCGAGGCGTTTAAAGGGATTTTAGGAAAAATATCCTGGATGCGCCGCGTAGGAGTGAGGTTTCCTCCGAGTTCGAATCCGTTGCGGTTGGTGAGATAGGTACCATCTTGAAATACGACGTGAACGAATTCGTCTCGGGATGCTCGGGAGGCCAGTTTATCATTCACCTTTAGAGGGTTGAGAGAAACAACGACGGCGCCTGCTATCTTGCTTTGGTCTACGAAGAGAGGAATGGCGACGTATAGCTGATTGTCCTCCAGTGGATCGTTCGAGGGAATGAATTCGAATGGAATGTCTGTTGAGCCGTTGATGGAGCGGCGGTGAGAGAATTGGAAATCGCCCCATGTCTTGAGGGCGCGTTCGGGGATTGCTCTTAAGTCTCCATTGATTCTTTCGGCAGCAAAAAACTCGCGGTTGTTTTTATTAAAGTCGATGAAGTGGACTGAGGAGACGTGTTGGTGGCTGCGGACCATCGTTGAGACTCGGAATCTCATACGGTCCATCCAGGAGCGAGCCGCGTCCTCATCTCTTCTATTTGCCAGTATGAGAGCGGGGTAGGAGCCGAGTTCATCTAGTTCTCCGAGATCGAAAGCAAGTTTGTGGACGTCGGCTAGGATGAGGGCGAGATCTTCCGTGAGTTCTTGGGCGCGTTGCTCAAGTCGCGTCATCTCAATCTCCTGCAGCGACTCGACGTATTTTCCGTGAAACAGCGTGCCTATTACCGCGACGGCGACGCTCATGATGAGCGTGGCCGTCAGAATCAGCTTTATGCCGATTCCGAAGGAAAATCGTTTATCTTCGTCGAGATTTGATGGCATTGGCTAGCTTGTAAATTCGATGCAGTATTCGAACCTTGATTCCGGGGTAGAGATCCGAAAGCCTCGGTTTTTGACACTGATTTCGAAATCGGCGTTTGGGGAAGTCGCCTTAAGCTCTAGAGAGGTGTTTTGTGAGAATCTAGGGTTTTTCACCGTAAACGATAGGGGTATGTAGGGAATACGGCGGTTTGAAATTCTAATATCTCTGGGTTTGCTTCAGTCGCTTGCTCTATCTGCTCGGAGAATGGGAAGGGGATTTGAGCCTAAGAAGCCGGTCCTCTTCAGGAAGACCGGCTTTCATGTAGATTGATCTCTAAGAATCTGGGCTAGACGGCTAGGAAAACGTGACCGTTTTCTCTTTTCAGCGGGTAGGTCTTGAGGCAGGACATTTGGCCCTCGCCCATAAACTTGCCGGAGCGGAGGTTAAACGCTCGCTTGTGGAGTGGACAGGCGATCTTGGGTTGACCGTCTTGAGTGCCGGTAAGGCCCCTGGAAAGGACCATTTGATTGTCATGCGGACAGAGGTTCTGTACGGCGAACCAATCGTCTCCGTTGAAGTTGAAGACTGCGATTTGCTCTTCCTCGTGCTTAATGCAGATGCCGAGGCCTTCTGGGAAGTTAGTTTCCGAGCCGGCATTAATCCAGGTGGCGTTTTCGAGTGTTTCGGACATTTGGCAGATGGTTTGGTTGTGATCGGGTTGGCGCTTTGCCTGCGAGCGAGCTACCTGCCACTTAGGCGCCTGCGAGTTCGCTTTCTTTGGCTGGGCGGAGTTCGTCGCGTTCGCGGACGAATTTGATGTTGGCATCGGATTCTTCGCTGTTGCCGAAGTGGCTGAAGAGCTTCATTTTTTCTTCGTCTTCGATGGCGTCTTTCCACTCGCAGTGGTAGGTATCGACGAGGTGCGCCATTTGCTTGTCGAGTTCCTCGCATATGCCGAGCTTGTCATCGATGATTACTTCGCGGAGATGTTCCATGCCGCCGACGAGCGATTCTACCCAAACGCTGGTGCGGGTGAGTTTATCGGCAGTTTTGATGTAGTACATGAGGAAGCGATCGATGTATTTCGTGATGGTTTCTTCATCGAGGTCGGTGGCGAAGAGGTCGGCGTGTCGCGGTTTCATTCCGCCGTTGCCGCCGAGGTAAAGGTTGTAGCCATTTTCTGTGGCGATCACGCCAAAGTCTTTAGACTGAGCTTCGGCGCATTCGCGCGTGCATCCACTGACGGCCGATTTGATTTTATGAGGGGCGCGGATACCTTTGTAGCGGTTTTCCAGACGGATCGCCAAACCGACTGAGTCCTGTACTCCGAAACGGCACCAGGTAGAACCAACGCAGGATTTGATAGTGCGAAGAGCTTTGCCGTAGGCATGCCCGCTTTCGAAACCGGCGTCGATGAGCTTGCGCCAGATCTTTGGAAGGTCGTTTACCTTTGCTCCGAACATATCGATGCGTTGGCCGCCGGTGATCTTCGTGTAGAGATCGAATTCCTTGGCGACTTCTCCAATAACAATCAGCTTTTCCGGAGTGATCTCACCGCCTGGGACACGTGGAACGACTGAGTAGGTGCCGTTCTTTTGAATGTTGGCTAGGAATCGGTCATTTGAGTCTTGGAGTTTGCGATTGTTTTTGGAGATGACTTTGTCGTTGTGGACCGAAGCGAGGATGGAAGCAACGGCGGGCTTGCAAATTTCGCAGCCGCAATCTCCTTTACCATGGGTGCCGAGAAGCTCATCGAATGTAGTTACTCCGTTGATACGGACTATTTCATAGAGCTCTTGACGCGTGTATGGGAAGTGCTCGCAAAGATCGGTGTTCACCTCTTCGCCGAGTTCGGATAGCTGGTGGTTGAGGAGCTTTGTGGCGAGCGGTACGCATCCTCCGCATCCGGTGCCTGCTTTAGTACAGCTCTTAAGATCGGGGAGGGTGCGGACTCCGTCGTTGACTATCGCTGAGCAGATCTGACCTTTGGTCACATTTTCGCAGGAGCATATTTGCGCTTCATCGGGAAGAGCGGAGGGGCCCATTCCTGCGGCAGCGCTACCATCTGCAGCAGGGAGGATGAGTTGAATAGGATCTTCGGGGAGCTCGAGCTTATTGAGCGTCATCTGGAGAAGATTGCCGTAGGCTTCCGCGTCTCCGATGAGGATCCCGCCGATGAGGCGCTTGCCATCTTCGGTGAGGATGAGTCGCTTGTAGACGCCGGCTTGCGGGTCGCTGATCGTAATGTTCTTATGGTCTTCGGGTGGCTCAATACTGCCGAAGCTAGCGACGTCGGTGCCGATGAGTTTCAGCTTGGTCGACATGTCTGCCCCTTTGAACGATGCTTCTTGGCCGACGAGTTGCGTTGCGAGCGTATCCGCCATCGCGTAACCTGGGGCGACTAGACCGTAGATGAAATTGTTGTAGAGAGCCACTTCGCCTATGGCGTAGATTTCTGGATCGCTAGTCTGTAGTGAATCGTTCACTACGACGCCTCCGCGTTCGCCCATTTCGAGACCGCATTCGCGAGCGAGTTCGTCTCGGGGACGTATGCCGGCCGAGACGACAATCATGTCTACTTCGAGTGAGGAGCCATCTTTGAACTCCATACCCTCTACCTTCCCATCGCCGACGATTTGGGTGGTCGCTTTGTTCAGGTGGACATCGAGCCCGCGGCTTTCGATAATGTCTTTGAGAATGGCGCCGCCAGCTTCGTCTACTTGTCTTGGCATGAGGCGAGAGGCGAATTCGACAACGTGGGATTTGAGTCCAAGATCTTGAGTGGCCTTAGCCGCTTCGAGACCGAGGAGTCCACCGCCGATGACGGCTGCGGTAGTCGCTTTTTTGGCGTGTTCCATCATGCCTTCCAGGTCTTCGATGGTGCGGTAGACGAAGACTCCTTCTTTTTCGATGCCGGGAACCGGGGGAACGAAGGGGGCCGACCCTGTAGCGAGGACCAGTTTGTCGTAGGCGACCGTGATGCCTTTTTCCGAGGTAACGGTTTTTGCATCTCGATCAATTTTGATCGCCTTGTCTCCAAGATGGAGAGTGATCCCGTTTTCGCGGTACCATTGAAGCGGTTCGAGCGTGAGGTCCTCGGCGGTCTTGCCCCCGAAGTATTCGGAAAGATGGACTCGATCGTATGCGGGGCGAGGTTCCTCGCAGAAGGTTATGATGTTGAAGCGTTTATCTGCGTCCTTTTCGATGATCCGCGCGCAAAATTTGCAGCCGACCATTCCATTGCCAATGACGATGATGTTTTGTTTTTCCATACGGTGAAAGGGTTTCCGGGAGGGCGCCGCGGTGGGGAGGAGCGCCGATTCTTTCTTAGGTTAGGTTGTCGCAAGCGGCTTGGGCGCCGTCAAAGTCGTATAAGCGGGATTTGGGTAAAATTTAGTTTGAATGAATTATGGTAATGAAGGTTTGGAGTTTTGTTCATGGACGAGGAGCGGTGAACGTTGGGTAGCGAGCTGAAATCTCGACTTCGAATGGGAAGAATTGTGGGCGAAAAGGTTGGGGTTGGTAGAGCTAGCTGGGGTTCTTGCGGTCCGGGGTGAAGTTGGGAATTGTAAAATTGTCTGCGACTTGTTTGGGTTGGCAGTGTTGTTTCACAGAACCTCTTCTCTGAATTTACTATGGCTTTTTGGGATAAACTGCGTGGCGAGCTGATCGATATCATCGAGTGGCTTGATGATTCGAACAATACGATTGTGAGGCGCTTCGAGCGCTATGGGAACGAGATCAAGTATGGCGCGAAGCTGGTGGTGCGGGAGGGGCAAGCTGCCGTTTTCGTCAACGAGGGAAAACTGGCGGATGTGTATCAGCCAGGGACCTACACGCTCGAAACGCAGAATATGCCGGTACTTTCGACTTTGAAGGGCTGGAAGTATGGTTTCGAAAGTCCGTTTAAGGCTGAAGTTTACTTCGTAAGCACGCGTCGCTTTGTGGATCAAAAATGGGGGACTAAGAATCCGATTACTTTGCGGGATCCTGAGTTTGGTCCGGTGCGTTTGAGAGCTTTTGGCACCTATGGGATTAGGGTGAGCGATCCAGCGACCTTTTTGAAGGAGATCGTGGGCACCGATGGAAATTTCACGACGGAGGAGATTGTCGATCAGCTGCGGAATTACATAGTGTCGCGGTTTTCGGATGCTTTAGGCGAGAGTAAGATTCCCGTGTTGGACATGGCGGCCAACTATGAAGAACTTGGAGAGTTCGTATCCAAGAAAATAGGACCGGATTTTGGAAAGTATGGCGTAGATCTCACTCAGTTGTTGGTAGAAAATATTTCTCTACCGCCCGCAGTAGAAGAGGCCTTGGATAAGCGTACGAGTATGGGCGTGTTGGGAAATCTGGATCAATATACGAAGTTTCAAGCGGCCAATGCGATGGAGTCCGCCGCAGAGAATCCCTCGAGCGGGGGAGCGGCGGAGGGCATGGGGCTTGGTATGGGATTTGCGATGGCGAACCAGATGGGTCAGGCGATGCAGCAGAGCATGAATACCCCTCAACAACCATCGACTCCAGTGCCCCCGCCCCCGCCTCCCGCAGTGATGTTTCATGTGGCGGTGAATGGCCAGACCTTGGGTCCTTATGATTTGAATACACTCAAGTCCAAGGCGATTTCGGGCGAGTTTACGAAGACTTCGCTTGTTTGGAAGGAGGGCATGGCTGGCTGGTCTGCTGCGGGACAGGTGGCTGAATTAGCGACTGTATTTGGAGCGGTACCGCCCCCTCCTCCTCCGCCAGCCCCTCCGCCTGCGGGGTAGGTCGATTTTTCAGTGTGTTTGAGGTCGGCGGCAGGAGGCCGCTGCTTCTTTGCATTTTATATGAGTGTTTTATGAGCGAGAGTCAGTTAGCATGTGAGCAGTGTGGAGCGGATTTGAAGTTCGATCCAGGGGTGTCTTCTTTGAAGTGCCCTTATTGCGATTCGGTGATTGAGATTCAAGCGGCTTCGGATGAAGTAGGGGAGC
>JBCCZW010000233.1:0-6862 GCA_039186805.1 Verrucomicrobiota bacterium | reverse complement strand
GGTAGGGATGCATTTTGCTGCTTTGCAGCATGGTCTGCCGACCGTAGACGTCGCTTAGGATAAGGTTGAGAAGGTGGGCTCTTTGTCCGAGGGCGCTCTCTAGCGACTGCACCTCTTTTTGCGAGAGTGCGAGCGGGAGCATGTCCATCGACCATGAGTGAGAGCTCGCATTCTCGCAAAAGGAGGTGCAGTCCCTCGAAAGCGCTCTCGGACAAAGAGCTCACCTCCTCAACCTTATCCTAAGCGATGTCTACGGGCGTCAGACCATGCTGCAAAGCAGCAAAATGCACCCCTACCTGGTGTTTTCCAACCCATCATTTCTGAGGTCTTGCCACGGCTTGCTACACCCTAGAGCCAAACACATCCAACTTTACTCCGCCGATCTCGCCCGTTCTCCAGACGGTCACTGGTGGGTACTGTCCGACCGTGTGGAAGCTGCCTCAGGTCTGGGCTACGCGCTGGAGAATCGCATGCTGATGTCCCGCATCTTCCCAAAGGTGATTTGGGATTCGGACATACTTTCGCTACAACCTTTTATCCAAGCCTTTACCCGGCTGATCGAATCGCACGCCGCCACCACCTCAGAAAATCCCAACATCGCTCTTCTCACGCCTGGTCCAAACAACGAGACCTATTTCGAGCAATCGTTTCTTGCCCGGAATCTCGGCTACACCCTAGCCGAAGGCGAGGACCTCGTCGTTCGCTCCAATCGCCTCTACATGAAGACCATCAATGGCGTTCAACCCATTCACGGTCTCATGCGCCGCGTCGACTCCCCCTGGGTCGATCCCCTCGAACTGCGGAATGAATCCCTGCTTGGCGTGCCCGGTTTGGTAAACGCCATCCGGCAACGAAACCTCTCACTCATTAACGGCCTTGGTTCCGGATTCGTCGAAACGCCCGCCCTACTGGCTTTCCTCCCATGGTTCTGCCGCAACTATCTCGGCGAGTCTCTCGAGATTCCCTCCGTCGCCACTTGGTGGTGCGGGCAAGAGAAGGAGCGCGAATACGTGCTGAAGAACATCGATGAACTCATCATCAAACCCACCTTTCGCGGACCCAATGTACGCTCCTACTTCGTACCGCAGCTAAACGCCGAAGAGAAGCAGACCTTGATTGAAAACATCAAGCGCTTCCCTGAACGCTATTGCGGGCAAGAGATCGTCTCTCAAGCGACCACTCCGGTTTATCAAAACGGGCAACTCCATTCCCGACACTTCCTGCTGCGTGTTTTCCTCGTTCCCACCGACAATGGCTGGACCATGATGCCCGGCGGCCTAGTGAGACATGCCGCTGACGATGGCCGCGTCACCGTATCCATGCAGCACGGCGGCGAAAGCAAAGACGCATGGGTCGTACGAGATCCCAAAAGCGGAGCAAGAGCGACTCCCCACATTGTATCGAGCAAGACGATACGCCGTAGCCGCATCGATCTCCCCAGTCGTACCGCCGATAATTTGTATTGGCTCGGCCGTTACGTAGAAAGAGCGGAAGCGCTCGCCCGCCTCCAAAGGACCATCTGCAACTTGCTTACCGAAGAAGTGGGAGACTCATCCCAAAAAGCGATCATCCCCTTTATCGAACAAATCTCCCAACCCGATGACGATCTAGACGAACTGATCGAACCGGAATCTGAAGCACTCAATATTGCCGCGATCGAGCAAATCCTTATCAAATCGCTATTCGATCCTGAAAACCCCGAAAGCCTTATCTGCAATCTTCGCTTCATCGAACGCGCAGCTTACAAAGTAAAAGAGCGCCTCTCTCTCGATACCTGGAAACGCATGCAAGCCCTTCGAGACGTAGCCCACTCTCGCCACAAAAGCGCAACCAGCATCTTCGATGACGAAGTCTTCATATTTTTAGACGAAACCCTCGAAAACCTCGCCATATTCGTCGGCAATATCTTCGAAAACATGACGCGCAGCCAAGGCTGGAAATTTCTCCAAATCGGAAGACGTGTCGAAAGGGCCCTTTCGATCAGCGCCCTGCTGCAAACAGGATTTTCAGAAAGAAAGCCGTACGAAGAAACCCTCGTTTCGCAATTACTAAACTGGGCCGATTCCATTATCACCTATCGTCGCCGATATTTGAATACAATTCAAATTTCTAGCGCTCTCGACCTTCTCTGCTTCGATCCGCACAACCCGCGCTCGCTCGTCTTTCAAGTTTCCAACCTCAGAGAGCTTCTTTCCAATCTCCCTCATGGAGACGACAACCAGCGCAACACCATCGATACCCTCGCCCTTCAGCTCTTTAGCAGAATAGGCTTAAGCGATCCCGATAGCCTCCTGCAGGGCTCTATCGAAGAGCGGAAGGAGTCCGTTGAAGCCTTCTTCAATTCGATCTACCAAACGCTTTTGGACTTAGCCGAAGCAGTTCAGCATCACTACTTCGCTCACACCAAACAGGCCAGCGCTCCCAAAGCCAACGCCATCATCGGCTGACAGAACCATGGCGACTTATCACATCAAACACAAAACGATCTACAGCTATCGCTACCCGGTGGCATCTTCCCACCATACCGCTTGCCTGCGCCCTCTCGACAAAGAGAACCAAAAGTGCCGACGCTTCCACCTAAGAGTTTCGCCTGATAGCTCCGATCTAATCCAGCGCCAGGATTACTTCAGCAATATCGTACACATATTTTCAATACAAGAGCCTCATGACTCGCTCGTGGTAAACGCCACAAGCCTTGTCGAATCGACCGCTAGTCCCCAAAACCTCAAAGACATCGACACGCCCGTTCTGGAAGTCCGCAAAGCGCTGGCCGACATCGACCGCACCGATCTCATCGACGCCAAGCAATTCCTGTACGAAACGGAGTACACGGCGAAATCCAAGGAGATTCTCGATTTCGGAAATAGGTTCTTCGAAGAAGACAAACCCATCGGGGCTGGTCTTTTCGATATGCTGGAAGCCTTTAGCGCCGATTTCGAATTCGATCCCGAGGTATCAGATATCTACACTCCGATTCAAACCACCCTCCTCAACAAAAGAGGAGTATGCCAAGACTTTGCTCACCTGATGATCGGGGCTCTTAGAGCGCAAGGCCTCGCTGCGTGCTACGCCAGCGGATACATTCTCACTCAACCGCCCCCAGGACAAGAAAGACTCATGGGAGCAGACGCCTCCCACGCTTGGGTTTCCGTTTTCGTTCCCGAAGCAGGCTGGATAAATATCGATCCCACCAACAACCTAGTCTGCGGAGATCAACACGTATCCGTTGCCTACGGGCGTGATTTCTCCGATGTATCGATGATTAAAGGCGCCGTCACAGGCGGCGGCGAACATAGCATCGATGTCCAAGTGACAATGGAATTGGTAGAAAGCTAGTCACTCGAAGCAACCACTCTCCTCACGCGTACGAAAACGTCTCCATCATCTCCCAATGCTGAAGCGCGTTGCAGCGTAACGGTCTCTATCCCATTCCCCTCGTCCACTCTCGAGAGCTCAGTGGCCCCTCCCCATGGCGTCCAAGAAACCAAATCGGTCGACTCCTCGACCACATGCGTCAAATCGCTCGAGCTAGAAAACGTAGAAAAGCTCGCCGTCGGTAAAGCGGCCTCGGAATCGCGCTTTAAATCGAACTCAAAACGTAGTCCCGTGTCCACTACGCTCGGATTGGACTGCGCCGCATACTCCTCCACATTCCCTCGCCCATCACCGTCAGGATCAGCCGATACGCCAATTATCGCCTGATCAGACTCCCCAGGAAAAAAAGCATCAATCCAATCCGCATATGTGGTCGTCACATTTAGGATGATTGATCCGCTCGAATTTCCATCTGCCCTTGCTCCGTCCAGATTAATTTCAAAGCGTCCCGCCCTAATTGGCGAACCACTCAAGGCGAAGGTTCCAGAGTCTAGATGCACTCCATCCGGCAATCCACTCGCCGCCATTGAAGTCACTTCAGCGACCGCCATCACGGTAAAGTCGACTACTTCGCCTAAAGCCACATCCACCACCTTACCGGTGGTAACCTCGGGTTGGGTCACGCTCAGCGTCTGATTCGCCGGTACGTCCATCATATGGGTCACGGAACCATCCCGCCACTCGAATTTGATCCGATCGACCATTTCCGAATCTCCCAACCCATAATGTAGCGTCGTTTCGCTTTGCCCCAGGTAATGACTTCCAGTGTTGAGTTCGCGAATCATCAATTCATTCGGCTGACTCTCGTCCATCGTAACCGTAACAAAGGTCCCTACTGCTTGAGAATTTGAAATCGTACCCGCCAGCTCAATACGCAACCAATTTGAATCGTTTCCCCCATCATTACGATAAAGAATAGGCATTGGGATTGTTCCAGAGATTGTAGCCGCGTTGTTGTTCGTCATAAAAACGTCCAAGTCTCCATCTTTGTCGTAATCGAAAGTTAGCAATCCCTTACCTGCATAGAAATCGACAAATCCCACGTCATTGCTCACCTTCGTGAAAACGCCTGTGCCATCGTTTTCCCAGAAAACGCTTTGATCGAATTCAAAGCCATCATCAAAACGCGCCAGAGGATCAGGGTGGTGCATCCCGTTCGTCATCCCTAGATCCAGATCGCCGTCATTATCGTAGTCGAAGAACGCGGCCCCCCAGCCCCAACCGCCCTCTCGCACTCCTGCAAAATCCGTGATATCCGTAAACTCCCTGTCCCCATCATATCGATACAGACGATTCCCATCTCGAGCTATCGGCGAATTTGGATCCTGTCCCTCCTGAAAAATAGCCGTCACGAACCAGTCGAAGTCTCCATCATTGTCGATGTCTCCTAAGGCTGAACCCATACCGTTATGCTCATCTCCTACATTTGCCGCAACTGTCCCATCTAGAAAAGTCCCATCTCCATTGTTCCAAAAAAGACGACTCGCCGTGTGGTCGGCAACGATCAGAAGGTCCGGATGCCCATCGCGGTCAATATCGGAGAACCGCGGAGCAAATCCCTCGGAATTAGTTACTTCCTCCCCAGAATTCGGCACCATCTCAGTCGCCACCCCCGCGGCAATCGTTACATCGTCGAAAAAACCAGGCTGACTCCCTCCTCGATTCCTTAAAAGCCGCGTGTTATGACGGGCGAACTGGTCATCACCCGACTGATCAGAAAGTCTCCACTCCGTTACGTGCAAGTCCAAGTATCCATCTCCATCGTAGTCGCCAAACGCGGCACTGAATCCATAGCGTTCATACCCATTCTCGTCAGGCACATCCGCTCCCCGAGCTACCGCCTCTTCGGTAAAGCTCCCCTGCCCATCATTGATATATAGTAGATGCTGAGGGTGCTCCATCGTGGTTACGTAAAGATCCAAATCGCCGTCATTATCGATGTCCCCCCATGCAGAGCCATTGCTGAACACTCCCCGCAAGTGATCCGGACCAAAAGCTGTATCAGTCACGTTTTCGAATGTCCCGTCCTTATTATTTCGATACAGCCGATCTGGTTCATTCTGCCGATTCACATACAAATCAACCCAACCATCTCCATCAAAATCGCCCGCTGCTGCTCCCCCACTCATGTACGGCTGCTGAGTGGTTTCAAAAACGAACTCACTCTGCCGCTCGCGAAGTCCCGCTTCATTCGTAACGTCCACAAACTTTGCTCCCATTAAACCTGCCTGGACCGCAATTAAAGCGAGCAATCCGATCAAGCAAAAGAGGCGTCCGAAAAAATTCATTTTTAAAGCTAGTAGTTGAAGCCGATTGGAACTCCGCTGATCACGCCAAGAAGCTCGAAAAGCCCGAGAACCGACCCTTGAGGCAAGCTCCTCAAAAAGCCGTATTTCCGCAAGTTTCGACCCCTCTCACACATACGAGCAGATCTTCCAATCGGAACTCACCTATAGCCGCAAATGTATGGAAATCAAACCCCCATCGGAAATGCGTTATTTAGACCCTACCTACGATTTCGCGCTCAGAAAGGAGTTCGCGCTCGCGGACCTAGAACGCAGATAAGTGCCGCCGGAACTTTACTTCCAAGCATTCACGAATATATTTTAAAGGGCGAAGCTCGAGGAGAAGCGGCCCGACTCGCCGCCGACATCCCATTTTTTCCGAACCCCATAAAAAACCAATCAACTTATCCAGCTCCCACACACAATTCTACCCAAGACGCAAAAATCAAAGCTACCCAACAGCACGTCTTTTCCCCTCGTCATACAACCCTCGTTGAACTCATCAACGAAGTCTCCTCGCTCTACGTTCATCTCTCCAGCGCCAAGAACATCAAGATCGCTCGGCGCTTTTCCAAATCCCTACAAGTAGTCGAGCTCGAGGAGACGTGGAAATTCGCCCTCCGCGTTCTGATTTCCAATAGCCTCAAACACTGCTTTCCCAACTCAGAAATCACCATCGAAGCTTACGACAACGAGGACGCCCTAGAAGTCCATCTTCGCGATTCGGGAATCGGTATGGATAGCGAAACGCTACACGCCATCGAAAGAGCCGACCTCTACTCCCTCTCCCGGTACGCCTCCCAAATGGAAGAAGGGTTTGTCCACGGCATCAGGGTCTGCCTTCGCAAAATTCGCGATTGCCATGGCATCCTCAAATTTGAATCATGCCCCGGCATCGGAACTGTAGCCATGATCTCGATACCAAAAGCAAAGGCATAGAAGCCACACCAACCGAGAAGGTCCCTGGCTTACGCAGGCAACACCTTCTTCACAATCGACACTAATTGCTCTTTCTGAAAAGGCTTAGTGATCCAACCGCTCGCTCCAGCCGCCCGCCCCTCATTCTTCTTCTGGGGATCCGTTTCAGTAGTAAGCAGAAGAATCGGAACGCGTCTAAACTGAGGATTAGACCTTAACTGTCGCGTAAACTCCAATCCATTCATGCGCGGCATGTTCACATCCACAATCACCAAATCCGCTGG
>JBCCZW010000232.1:0-6879 GCA_039186805.1 Verrucomicrobiota bacterium | reverse complement strand
CGTTCATCTCCAGATGAACGCGACTGGGCGCTGCGATGTTGTGGATTACCTTATAGAGCCGGTGCGTTTTTCGACGACGGAACCGTTGCTCTGGTTGAAGGCTTCGTCTCAGTTATTCGGGAAGGTGAAGAAGTCGCTGAAGGCTGATGCGAAGGCGGGTTTCACTTTGCCCGGTCATTTGGCCCTGACGAAGTACCTTAAGATTCCCCGAACCACGGAAAAGAAGCGTCAGAAGATCGTGGCTTACGAAGCGCGGCAAAATATCCCCTATCCGATGAATGAGGTGACGTGGGACGATTGCCCGGTGCAGGAGGATGATTTGGATTTCGAAACCGTTATATCGGCGGCTAAGACGGACTTGGTTGAAGCGCTTTCTTTGTACGGCCGCGAAGCCAAGATGGATCCCGAACAAATCGAGCCGGCGTTTATCAGCTTGCTGAATGGTTTTCGATTCAACTATCCGGAGGCTTCTGGCTGTATTCTTCTGCTCTCGGTGGGCGCGAAATCGACGGACCTAATTTACATCGATGAGGGCCGTTTTTACTCGCGAAATGTGGCGATTGGCGGGAATGCGGTTTCGCAGGAAGTCTCTGACGCGCTCGGGATTCCTTTCGAAGACGCGGATGCGTTGAAGGTTGAAGGCTTGAGGGGCGATGAGTTGCCGGATTTGGAAAAAGGAGCGTTCGAAACGGCGGTTGCGAATTTCCGTCAACGGCTTTCGGTCGAGATCATCAGGACCACTGCGATCTTCAAGCGGCAGGGTTATGAGAATGCTCCCCAGCGGGTATATTTGACGGGTGGCGGAACTTTGCTCCCTAAACTTGAAGAAACTCTATCTGATCAGCTTTCGGTTCCCGTGGAAAGATACGATCCTTTGAAGAAGGTTCGCGTTGATTCGTTGAGGAGTCGCGAAAATGTGGATACGGATAAAGCATTTTTGGGAGATGCTATCGGAATGGCGATTGGCCGCTTTCTGCCCGATGCATGCTGCCTCAATCTCATTCCGCAAAGTCTGATTCGCCAGCGAAAGTTCACGCGTCAGAAACCCTTTTATCTGGTTGCCGGACTAGTAGCGAGCGCGGCGGCTGCGTTGCCGGTGGTCAGTTCGACTATCGAGATCGGAGCCTACGAACAGGAGAATTTAAACTTGGTCGAACAGATCGAGCCGCTTGGGAAGATCAACAAGGAGATTCACGAAAAGCGCGAAGCGATCGATAAGCTGCGAAAGGTTGTGGAGAGCTCGGCGGGCATTGCCGATTCGCGATCCAATTGGCTGTTGTTTCTAAACGACGTGCAGGAACGGATGCTTTCCGTGGAGGACGTCTGGCTTGATAGGGTGGAGGTATTGAGGAACGATGAGCAGAAGTCCGTCGGAACACGATTCGATCAACGTAATAATCGTAGCAGTAAAAGGGATACGGATCACGAGATTGTTAGGCTTCGATTGGAAGGGCGATTGATAGACGTGAGGAATCCTATGTCGAAGGTGAGCCCAGATTCTTACAGCCGGGTCAAAGCCTTGCTGGACAGTTTCAAGCGCTCCGCATTCATCGCGCAATTGGAAGACGAGCGTTTCGATAATGCGGTTCCTGGAATCTTGAAGTTCAACTTCACTTTGGTCGTCAACCCAGAGAGGCCTTTATAGAGGATGGAATTGCTGAAGAGAAATCCTCTTTTCTTTGGGGCTTTGGGACTGATGTTGGCGGTGATCATCGGCGGCATATGGCTGACGATGCATAATCGCTTGAAGTTGACCGCAGTAAAGACCGAGTATGAAGCGAATATCCGTCAATTGGAGCACTATCTGAAGCGGACTATTGCCCCGACACGGGCTAATCTTGCTGCGCTGGAACGGAATTACGAGGTTCTGTATAAGGACTTTCAGAAGGCGAGCGCCTACTTGAATTTGAATACGTTTAATAGCGATCGATTCTTCGGAGAAGCTCCTGGGTCGCGCACGGAAGCGTTTTTCGCAATCGCGTCCTACGTAGAGCTGGCGAGAAATCTGTCGGCGAACAATGAGATCGCATTTGCGGCGGACTCGCGTTTCGGGTTCAACGCGTATTCGAATAAGGGACCAGAGGAGGAGGACATTGAACGGGTGCATCGTCAGGTAAAGATCATGGAGTGGTTGATTCAGGCGGTGACGGATTCGGATATTGTGGAGCTGGTGCGGATGCAAAGAGGTAGGGAAGCCCCTGAACAAACGACGAGGGGACGTCGTATCGAAAAAGTGGATTCGGATACCTTCGGAGATGAATTCGTGGTGGATGCCGTTAATTCATTGGCGATCGAAGGACTTATCGAGTCGGAGACCTTTCGAGTGGCGTTTAAGGGTCAGTCTTTGAGTCTTCGGAATTTTCTTAACAGGGTCGTGAATTCCACCCTGCCTTTTGTGGTGAGGGGCGTTGAGGTTGAGCTGTCGAATAAGTACGACGAACGCGATCTTCGCGGCTCGGTAGCCGACAACAATTTGAGAGGAGAGGACATAGACACCGAAATGCTCGAGGCCGCCCGCGTGCCGATCATTTCCGAGAACGAATCCTTGTTTGTCGTGACCTTGGAGTTTCTCGATATGACTGCGGAAATCGAAGCCCCTAGAGTGGAGTTGGCCGAGGAGTCTGAGATGGAGGGAGCGGATGTCTAAGTTCAAGCTAAGCGAGTTCTCGGACAAATTTGCGCTGCTGGCAGCGATGGTCGCTTTCATGCTCGTAGGCTTAGGAGCCATAAATAGCATCCGAAAATTGGATACGCTGGCAGTCGAACGTATCGAGATGCCTTCGTCGAATCGAGTGGACGTGGAGATGGTTGAAGCTGAGGTTGGCTTTGTCAGGAAGGAAACTTGGATGAATCCCAGGAGTCAGAAGCGAGGCAGCAAGTGGTTGTTCGATGTATTCACGCCGCCGGTAATTTACTACAATCCCCGGTCCCAGGAGTTTGCAGTGACTCCACCAGACCTTACTGCGAGGAAGGACACGAATGATCCTTGGAGTTCTTTCGGTATTGAACTTCTGGATGTTCGTCCGCGCCCCTATCGCTTGCAGTTGGTGGGATATGCGGGCGAGCCGGGCAATTATACGGCGACCTTCGAGTACATACCGACTGGCGAACCTATTCTGGCAAAAGAGGGCAATTTACTCGTCGAAGTCGGCGTGAAGGTCGTATCTTTCGACGTGAAGCAAATGGAAGTAGAGCAAGACGGCTCTATGAAGGTCTACGAAAAGGTGGGCGTCGCAAAGCTGATGGATTTCGAGCAGAATGAGGAGATCTATCTTACGAATTTAGAAACAAAGATTTTTTCCGATTTGGAGGCTCGCGTTCGGATTAAAGATGATGGGCAAGAGTATTTGGTGCGCGAAGGGAGTCAGATTAAGGCCGAACATGGTTTGTATATAATAGGGAATCTGAACGCGGAGCCGAAAGACGCCATGGTCACCCGCATCTCGCAGGACGGTTCGCGCCGCCAATCCAAACTGCTGACTCCTGTTGGAGAAGACGCGCTCTTAAAGAATGACTCTGAAAGTTACAGAACTGTTAGGCCTTTTGCCAGCAGTCAGAATTCGTCTCTACCAAAGGGCTGAGAATGAAACTATCAAACCCCTCTAGCTATGACATTTAGATCCTACAGTTTCCGCCGATCATCTTTGATTGCGCTCGTCGCAATCATGAGTTGGGCGACTTTTCCTGCTGCTTACTCTCAGAGTGAAACGGATCGCAAGGTTCGATTGATGTCCGAAGCTCTGGAAGCCAGAAACTCTGGAGATTTGGATACTGCGAAGACGAGACTGCTGGAGTTGCAGGAGATTACTCCGAACGATGCATCCGTTGGACGGATACTGAGTCAGGTTGAAGCGATGATTGACGAGCGCGACAAGGCCGTTGCGAATGCGATGGGCGGATTGACGGCGGATCAACGCGCGGCTCTGCAGAACGAGGCGGAGTATTTGGCCAGAGTTGAAGCAGAACGCATCGAGAAGTTGATGGATTCGGCCCGCGAGGTGCGGGATGTTGGATTGCGTCAGTCGCGACGAGGGGATTTCGATGCGGCGACGGCAACGATAGAGAAAGCGATTGGCATGTTGGAACCGAATCCGATGACGCAGCCCTTGATAGATGATTTGCAGCGAGAACTAGGCGACGTCCTACGTCAGAAGTCTGCCTTCGAGTCTAAGAAGGCGGAAGTGGCCGCGGGAATGGACGATGCGATTCCGATCGAGCAGATTAATCCCGATTTCGTCGATTTGCAGCAGGAGATAGAGGCTCTCACGCTTCGCGGCCGCAGTCAGTTCTTCGCGGGAGACATTGATGGCGCAGAGGCGACCTTTAAGCAGATCGAATCGATCGACCCGAACAACGCGATGGCGAAGAGTTTTTTGGTTCGCATTTCGCGCGAGCGTCAGTCGATGGCTTATTTGAATAAGCTAAAAACGCGTGAGCAGATGATAGAGGAAATCTCGAGCGCGTGGCAGCGTCCGGGCATCTACGAAGAGCGTCCTGACATTTCCCCTACAACTTTGGGCCCCGCTCCTTTGCTTCAGAAGCTGAACAGCATAGTGATTCCGAATGTGAACTTCACCGAGGTGAGTTTGAATGTGGTAGTGAATACGCTGAGCACGATCTCCGAGGAGTTCGATGCGACGTCTTCAGGGCAACGCGGAGTGAATTTGGTGCTGCTCGATCCTGATCGCGCGAACCCGACGGTGAACATCACTTTGCGTAACCTTTCGCTGAAGCGGATCTTGGACTTCATCGTCGATTCCGTTGGATTTCAATATGAGGTGCAGCAGGATGCGGTCGTGCTTCGACCTGGAGGCGAGAAGAGAAATTTGAATACGGATGTTTTCCCGGTTTCGCGTTCAACGGTGATTCGTATGACTGGGGTAACCGACAGCACGACTCTTGGAGCTGGCAATAACGATGATCCGTTTGCAGTGCGCACGGGTACGGAAGCTCCGGTGGGGGGTATGGCTCAGGATGCTCAGACAATAAAGTACTTTTTGCAGCAAGCTGGCGTAGACTTTGATGGGGTCGATGGGGCGACGCTGGCGTACGATGGGTCGGCTATGATTGTGACTCAATCGACGCGGAATTTGGAACGTATCCGAAATATCCTTAACCGTTATACGGATGTGAAGCAGGTTGAAATCGAAGCGAAGTTCTTGGAAGTGAAGGAAGGCGTGATTGAAGAGCTTGGTTTTGATTGGGTGGTGACTGATAACGGATTGAGAGTGCCGGATGGAAATGGCGGGTTTACAGGAACCGGGGAGCAGTATCGCAGCTCCCTGAGGACTCTTGAAAGCGTCAATTCGACGAGTCGCGTTGCCAGCAACATCATCATTAACGGCGAGCCGGTCGCCCAGCTTACGCCTCCCGACTTTCCGGGCACGGTACCTTTGGGGACGGGAAGCGTGCCATTCACCAATGTGTTTGGAACGATCAACGGATTGGAAATAGACGTGGCGGTGCGAGCTCTTTCGCAGCAAGAGGGTTCCGATCTCTTGAGCGCTCCAAAGGTAACGGTGCTTTCGGGTAATCGCGCGGAGATGAATGTGAGCCAAGAGTTCCGCTACCCGACCCGCTACTCGGATACCGAGAGCAATGTGGGAACGACGAGCGGCTCGCTAAATGGCGGGAGCGCAGGCGTGACGATTACTGCGGGTACTCCAGAAGACTTTGAAACTCGTAATGTGGGGGTAGAACTGTCAGTGACCCCGATCGTGGAGGAAGATGATTACAGCATCACTTTGGAGATGAATCCTCGAGTGACCGAGTTTGAAGGTTTCGTCGAGTATGGCGGGTCAAGCTTGGCGATTTCTGGAAACCAAACGGTGACGGTGCCTTCCGGATTCTATCAGCCGATTTTCTCGGTTCGCGAAGTCTCGACTAAGGTGACGATTTGGGACGGAGCCACGGTTGTGATGGGCGGCTTGACGCGCGAGGAAATCGTTTCGGTGAGCGACAAAGTACCCTTTTTCGGAGACATTCCGTTATTCGGACGCCTGTTCCGTTCGGAGGGCGAGGCTTCCTCGAAGAGAAATCTCCTAATATTCGTCACGGCTAATTTGGTAAGCCCAGGCGGTTCTCCAAAACGCCAATCGATGCGTGGAGTGAGTCCGGGATCGATGTTTCAAAACCCGACGATCGTGACGCCGGGCGGCAGCGAGTCGCGCGGACAGTAGAACCTATCTCAAGACCTCGAACGTTGCCGCGGAGAGTCCTTGCGCGTCTGAGCAAGGCGTGCTCGAAAAGCGTACCGAGCATGCGTATGCATGCAACAAATACATATTGGAAGTATTGGCGGGGTGCCGGCCTGCGGCCTCGGCAGTTTTTGTGCAGAACGCCACTCAGGCCCACAAGCAAAGGCAACGTTCGAGGTCTTGGGATAGGTTCTAGGGAAACGCAGTGGCAACATACTTGCGGCCGCAGGATGTCGCCGCTGCTATTTCGTTGCCAACATAGCGTTCTGGGCGCGAGGATTTTCGAATGTCGAAATACCTCCTTGTTGATGGATTTAATATGGCGTTTCGCGCCTACTATGCGGTGCGGGAGTTGAGTCGCTCAGATGGGTTCCCTACTAATGCATTGTATGGTTGGGTGCGTTCGATGTGGAAGTTGCTCGATAACGAGTCCCCTGATCAAGTGATTGTATTTTTCGATCTGGGCGGAGCCCAGGCAAAGCTTGCTTTGCTGCCGGAATACAAGGCGAATCGTGGAGAGACTCCCGAGGAGTTCGAGAAGCAGGTTCCTTTGATAAAGGATCTCACTCGGGCGATGGGCTTTGGCATGTATGAAGAAGATGGAGTCGAGTCGGATGATCTACTGGCTTCATACGCTCAGCGGATTTACGATCGCGAGCCTGAAGCTCACTATCTTGATATG